>JAFGME010000284.1 GCA_016927695.1 Bacteroidales bacterium | reverse complement strand
CAGCCTGTTGCGCCATCAGCCCAAAGAATCCTTTTTGTTTCATGATCTGGGGCAACGCCTTTTCCATCTGATCGGTTGTCATCTGGTCTATCTGTTCACCTGTTGCTGTCATCCAGTCTTCGCCGCTTATCAACAGGTCTCTGAACATCCTGACAGCCTCTCCCCGCTGACCTGTAGCCAGGTTTGCATAAGCGTTCATTACCTGCTCAAAAGGCTTACCCGATGCGGCAGCTAAATCGCCAAGCATTTTCAAAGTGTCTTCCGAATATCGCCCAAGCGACTGCAACTTATTGCCAGCTTCAACAACTTCATTAAGTTCAAAAGGTGTTTTCTGGGCAATTCGCATGTATTCGTTCATGCGTTCCATTGCACTTAACCGGCCACCAAGCAGATTCTGGAGTGTTACCATGTAGGTTTCCACCTGTGCGGCTGCCGCCATCGAATCAGAGGTAAGCTGTTTTATCCATGTAACACCCTGGTAAGCGCTAAGCCAGGGAAGCCATTTGCCGAATACGCCAAACAGGCCGGATGCCTTTTCGCCGCATGTTTTGGTTTTTGCCCCAAGGTCTCTGATCCGCATCTCGGTCTGCCTGATCATCTGATTGTATTTGCGGATATGATCCGTGCGAAAAGATTCATCCCTGAGTGATTTGTAACGTTCAATTTGTTGGTGAAGGCTAAGAAACGATTTATTTACGTCGTTCAACGGGTTTTTGGTGGCTCGGATTTTGTGGTTTAAATCATCG
This sequence comes from Bacteroidales bacterium, assembly GCA_016927695.1. Classification (GTDB taxonomy): domain Bacteria; phylum Bacteroidota; class Bacteroidia; order Bacteroidales; family JAFGHD01; genus JAFGHD01. The sequence goes on along the minus strand of JAFGME010000284.1, from coordinate 16,759 downwards.
GCGCTTTTTACAACACCTTTCATTGGCTTGCCAAACCCATCAATCAATTCGATTATGTATTTGATTTTTTCCAAAATAAACTATCTTTGCGAAAAACAACTAACCTATGTTTGTAGTAGCACTCATCATTGCAGCATTTATTATCTGCCTTGCCGTATTCATTTATTACTCTTTTTCCATTTTGTCAGACATCGAACGGTTTTTCCGAAAACTCAAATAACATTGAACTTCCCTGTAAATTTTCTCACCCACACAAGGTCGCCCCACATTTCAGCCCATTCATCATCGCTTAACTTATTCGGATCAACCTTGTAAAAGTACCTGAGCATGGCATTCACCTTCCTGATCTCATCAAAACCGTCGGCATCGTTGATGGCATGGTCGTCTATTTTTTTTTAAGCATTGCCCTTCTCACAGTTACCAGGTTGGGTATCTCGATGGATGCGCTTAAAAACAGATTGTCATCTGTTTTGATCCGCTCATCGCCGGACAGCCATATTTCTTTTAAAATCATTTCATTGGCAGCTATCGGGTTCACGTCAAGCAGCCTTGATGTTTTGCCCAATAATTGCCTGGCTGGCTTCTTTACATACCCCACGGCAAACTCGTTCCCCTCATCGTCCATCGGCACGATAAGCTCATACACTTCGCCGTGTTTGCGCTTTAAATCTTCAATAGCAGCCTCTTCGAGCCTGCCGTGATACTTTACTTCTTTTTCCATACCTTACTGAAAAATAATTCAAACGTTAAGCTAAAAACTATACTGTAAATGATAAAATCAGCCCACCAGGAAACCAGCGGGCTGTAAAGTATGATTGCCAGGATAAATGCTGTCTTCATGGCCATCTGCGCCAGGTGCCACAGGTCGGTTGTCCAGACTAACAGAGTGGAACTGCCCGGGAACCTCTCCTTATCAGTGGTTCCCGGCTTCCATTTGTTTTTCCAGCTCATGGGGCCGCAGAACCTCATCCATGCAGGCCTGTCAAAGAACGAACCTGTGAACCTGAACTTCAGTGTGTCCATGATGCTGTTTGCCACAGCCGCCATTATGACCAATGCCAATGATATCATTTGTTTCGCCTGCTCAGGGTAACAAAGGCAATCACTATTACAATGGTCCACCAAAGGCCAAGCAGCACGTTAAATCCCCTGTACTGCATCCAGCCTATGGCATAGCTTGCCAGCGTTATGGCAAGCATAACGGCAATCATCCAAAAGTTATACCTGAATGTTTTCATGCTTGTGTTATTTCCAGGCGATCTCGCCGATCAGAAGGTCGATGGTGACTGCAATGCTCATATCACCTTCTTTGGGTTCGCGCCCGTTGTTTTTAAATTTGCAGAACTTTAGCGTATGGTTGGCCAGCTTGCCGTCGCCGGTAAGATAGCTTACTATCACCGGAAACTCCGGTATATCCTGCAGCCTTCCGGATGCAGAAGCTGCCTGCAGCGCTTCCACCTCTTCCATCAGCAGTGTGAGGCTGCCCGTGTTGGTGATCTTGCCGGTGGAATAGCCCACCTGCCTGTTGCCTGCCCCGTAAACGGGTTCCATAGCCTGCTCTTCTTTGTAGGTGATGGCGGTGATCCCTGCTACGGGAACGCCTGCGATATTGGCCGTGATGCTGGCCCATTCGTACACCTGTCCGTTGATGTTTACCGGGAAATTCATGTTATTCCAAACTTAAAGTGAAACCAATAGTAACTTCGATCTGACGGCTTACGCCTTTAGGAACGATGGCAATGGCCACGTTCACCTTTGATGTGCTGAGCACGTTCTGGTCGGGGTCGACAAACACCTCGTAACCGCTCAACTCGCCTGCCTGCTGCATGTATTTGAGGGCCAGTCCGCCCTTTTCCTGAAGGTAACGGCAGTAGTCCTCTGCCAGCTTGCCGCTGTCAGCGTCAACAGTTACCGGAGCGTTCAACTCCGGCAACAGGTAAGTGCGCACGTTGCGGATAGCTTTGTCGATGGTCCGGTTTGCCTCTATGTAAGCATAATCGCTGGTGGCATCAATGCAGGTATGGCTGTCGTTGAAATAGGAGCCGGAGATGCCAATGTGCTTCACAAGGAAGATGTATCCGGCGGTGTTGATTGCCGTAATGTCGTTTGCCGAAAGCTCTTTGATCTTCTGACCGTCGGCCAGGGCAGGGACATCAAGCTCTCCTGCAGCCACATTGTATTTGCCTACCCATCCGATGTTCTCGTGCACCTGCGACTTGCTCAGTACACCCAGGGCTGCCCCGAGGCATGTCGGAGAGTGGCCCTTTGCCTCAAGCAGCGCTGCTCCGTCGCCTTCGCCGTCCTGGCCTATCACCACGCTCACCTTCTCACCGGTAAGATCACGCAGATCATCAAGATCGCCAATCGTGATAGCAGCTTCCAATGAATCGTAGTTGAGTAACACACTCAATGGTTTATGCTCAGTTTCAAGGGTATCAACAAGCGCCTGGATAGCTCCCACCATAGCGGTTGCAAATGCAACCGGTACGTAAATGGCGCACTGCCTCACTTTACCTTCCGTATAGTTCACAAGGTCGGTCATATCGGTAAAATCAGGCGCAGGGTTGTTCTCGGCCAATACCTGTATATTCACATACAGGACCCCTCCCGGGTTCAGCCTGAAAAACTCGCTCACATGGTAGTGAAGAATTTCAAACCCTGTAGTAGTAGCAACAACATTCTTGCTCTCAAGGTCGGTTACGGAAGTGATCTGTTTGGTTACCCCGTAATCCCAGTTTGTTGGCTTGGTGGTGCCATACACAGCATAATAGATCAGTCCGCTGTAGTGATCTTCGCCGGGCAATACCCTGGACAGACCGCCTTGTCCTTTGATGAATGTGATGTCGTTCATGGCTGTTATTTCTTAGATTTATTGGCTTTTGCAGGCGCAGGAGCTTTTTCAGCAGTGGCTTTCTCAGCAGCTTCAGCAGTGGCTTTCTCAGCAGCTTCAGCAGCGGCTTTCTCAGCAGCTTCAACAGCGGCCTTTTCAGCAGTGGCTTTCTCAGCAGCTTCTTCAGCAGCGGCTTTCTCAGCAGCTTCAATGGCAGCTTTTGTTTCGTTCCTTATGTGGGTTTTCACGGTCTGATCTTTAAGCATCCGCGCATAGCTCATCGCATCGTTGAACTTAAAAAACACTTCGCCGTTGCTTGTCTGGTAAAGCTGATCAACTGATTTGAAGGTTTTAAAAACCTCCTGAACTTTCTTTAAAGCATTCATAATTTTGAATTATTGGAATTAAACATCATATCGGTTTTTTTGCTTGAGCCCTGGCTTGTGCCCCTGTGGAAGTTAACCACCGTGCCGCACAATGTAAGCAGGGCTCCGAACACAACATAAGCAATATCCCTGTTTTCCTGGGGGATCGACTTAAAAAACAGCATCATGCCAACCAGGATGGTGGCGCCAACGATAACAAAGTCAATGATGTAGGCTGCAATCTTGCTTATCTTGCTTGCCTGGTCGGCCTGCTGTATCTTCACGTTCATCTGGCGAGCATCCTGCATGTCTTTGAGGTATTCATGCAGTTCCTTCAGTTCATATTCCTGCAGGGCGGCATTGAATTCAACAGCCTGGTCGGGCGTAAGGATGCCTTCGGGCAAAAGAGCCTTCAGGAGCTTTACCGGTGGGAAAAAGTCGCCAACCGTGTCGATCACGTCCGGCGCTACTTTGCCGATAAACTGCCCTACTTTGGTATCTTTAAATTTCCGTTTCATGTCCTTAGGTTGTGAATGGTACCAGGTATAAATCATTCTGTCCGGTTTGCCTGCAATCAACATGAACCCATGTAGGTGTGCCGGTCTCCATCGTTGTCATGCCGCATGACCTGAACTTGCGCCATTTACGCTGCACCTCGGCTATCACATCAGAGGCCTGCACGCCGATGAACTTCATGTCGATAGCCCTGCCATATTTGTGCTGGCTGTAAAACGCGCCCGTTTTTGTTGTAAAACTGCGCAGGCCGCTCTCTTTATATCCTCCACCTGTGTGCCAGTTATTGATAATTACAGGCTCTCCGAAATAAAGCCTGAAATACATAGCGATATCAATCAGCCTGCTGTCTATCAGTTCGATGCTTTTATCGCCCCGTGCAGCATAGATGGCCGGGTCGATAAACTCTTTCAGGATGAAATATTCGCTAATCTTCATTTTCCTTTTTCTTGTACACCTTTTTAGCTAAAGTGCGGGTTAACATCTGGCCTACGATCCCGCCGGCGCCGCCAACAACGGCAACGACAAAAACGCTGAGTATGCTTTCAAGGTTAATCATACCTGTCATGAATGCTGCGATCCCTGTTAGTCCTCCCGAGCTGAATCCGATCAATTTATCTGTCATTTTGCACCGTTATTTATTTTAAAAAATTGCCCCGGCTACTTGCCGGCTTTCACCGGGGCTGCTAACCACACACAGTTTGTTGTAGCGGTGGAGGGACTTGAACCCCCGGCCTCCAGGGTATGAACCTGGCGAGCTGACCATCTGCTCCACACCGCAGTTTACCCCCTGTTTAAAGGGGGTGTTTTCTTAGGCGCCTGCAGCCTGCACAAGGGCGTAAATACCTTTCTCGTCGCTTCTGCGTATGCGGCCTCCCATGCGCAACAGGGCGCTGTAGATGTCGCCGTAATAGGTGGCATCGCCCCTGTTTTCAAACATGAGGATATCGCCAAGAGCTCGCTCCACAGCCTGCTGATGCCAGAAAAGGCCGGCGTCATTATCTGCGGCAGCGCCTGCAGCCCCGACAGCCTTTTTAACGGGAGTAGAATCATTGGTATAGCTCAGTACAGTGCTACGCTCCATGATCTTAAACCCATACAACTGGCCGACAATACCTTTACTCATATCGTACACTGCAGAGAAATCCCGGTATTGTGTCGCCGTGAGCGAATCGGTAAGCTGGTTCAGTAAATCTGAGCTAAGGATGGCAAAGCGGTTTTCTTTAGGAACATTCTGTTTGTTCATGGCAAGCTGCACAGCCTTTATATCAGCAGGGATCAGCTTTTTCCTGTTACCGGTTGCTCCTGAAAGGTGGGTGGCAATGTTATCGCTCGATGTCCTTAAAATATTGGTAGCCGGTCCCCAATGGTACAACATCCATTCGGCCACTTTTTCCCTGAGTGTGCCCATGATGTCGGCCATAATGGAGCTGATCTTGTCATAACTAAGCTCTACCGTATCGGCATGAGGAATATACACGGGATCGGTGGTAAACTCGTCCAGGCTATAAGTGATGTCCACATCGGTACGCTGTATCACGGTAGCGGGGATGGTGGCCCTGTTGCGTTCAACTCCCGGGCTGGCTCCTGCCTGCGGTATATGCACCACTTTTCCTGCTAACACATACTGGTCGGCATTGACTGCATTGTTCAGAAACTCGTTGTCCTTAAACAGGTTTTCAGCTATCCAGTTTTGCCATATCTCTTTCTGGATGGCCATGGCGGCCACGCCGTCAGGCATAGGGATAAAAGAAATACCTACAAGGCCAACAATAACAGGCACAGGCGGCAGGGCAAAAGTTTGGGCAATAAGCCCGCCGCTGAGGCACGCAAAGAGGATCGAAATGGTTAAACTGAGGATGAATCTGCTTGCTTTCATTACTTTGTTTTTTTTGGTTTGTTTATTACTTAATCAATCTGGTTAAATGCTCCAAGTCCTATAAATTGAGTGCCGTCGTAAAAGAACGATTGAACCTTCGTTTTACTGCCGGTTCCCGTCATTGCTGCCGCATCAATGCCTGTTCCCCATGTTATGTTGCGGGCTGTTGCATCGCTCTTTGCCTTAACTACCAGGATAGCGCCCAGTTTCACATGCGAGGCAATGGTTACGTTTACTGCCAACGCTGTGTCAAGGGTGCCGTAATCCACGTAGGTAAGAGAGTTGGTTACCTCGAAAGTGTCTGCCAAGGTCTTACTCGTCAGGGTAATGCTCTGAGAATCTGCAGCGGCAAAAGGATACTGAATGACCTTCTGCGCCTGCGCCTCGTTGATGGGGGGCGCCAGAGCAAGCGCCATCATCATGGCTGAAATCAGAAAAATCTTTTTCATCTTCGGTATTTTTAAAATTAACGTGCAAACTTGTTTTTGTACAATGCCTTGTACTGGTCAGGGTTTTCCCTGCGCATAGCCTCAAGGCTTTTGGGATCCTTCCGGTGGTAGTCGTCAAAAGTCCATCCGCTGCGATCTTCGCCTGCGGGCGGGTTGCCAAGCTCATTCTTCAGCCTTTTTACGGGCGACAGGCTGGCAATGATGGCCTTGCCGTTTTCAAAATCTTTTTCGAGGATTGCTTTGTAATGAGGCCTCTGAGGTTCCTGAAACCTTTGTAAGGTTACCGCTTCATTCAGGATGGCGTCAATCTCGGCAGTTCTGGCAGCCTTTTCAGCATCCTCCTTTTCTTTGAGCTTTGCCTTTAAATCGGCATTCTCTCGGGTGAGATCGTCAACCTTTTGCTTTTCAGCAGCCGCATCGGCTTCAATGGCATCAACCTTGTCGATTACCTCATCTTCGGTAGGCGCTTCATTCTTGAAGCCCAGTTTTTTAAATAAGTTTTTCATTTCAATTTGATGTATTAAAGAATTGTTAAATGCACGCATAAAATGCCCGGCGTTGCCGTTGACGGGTAAGTCAATCTTTACGCCGTCAAACACACCGTTGATCAGCTTTGCCTCAAGCGCTTCGGCTGCGGTAAACCAGTGATCCTGGCCGTCGAACCATTTTGCCTTTACATCAGCCTCTGCCAGACCTGTCTTCTGGCTGAAGATGCCCACCAGGGCGCTTTCGATGGTGCGTATCTCCTTAGCCGCCTGCTCCATCTGCTCGGCGCCGCCAAACGAGCCTGCCTTCACGTTGTGGATCATAAGCCTGCTGAAACGATTCATATACACAGGCTTTCCGCACATGGCAATAACAGAGGCAATGCTGGCGGCAACGCCGTCGATGTAAATAGTGATGTCAGAGGTAGAGTTACGCAAAGCATTGAAGATGGCCAGCCCTTCAAACACATCGCCACCATTGCTGTTAATGTGGATGTTTATCTTCTGGTAACGGGCCTCTGCTTCGGACAGCTCGGTAACGAAGTCTTTGCTTGTCAATTCTTCATCCCACTGCGAAATGTACCCATAGACAAGGATTTTGCATCCTGCAGGGCCGTCGGGTAATATGTTGAACCATCGTTTCATTGCGGCAAAATTTCAACACATTTTTTTACTGTGCAAATTGCCGTTTTATGATGGTGTTTATTTGTATCATCATAATACTAATATAGATCATCATAAAACACAGGTGTGGACAAATCAAACAATCCGTTGCATTTTTGCTTCATAATTTAACTATGATGGCAATAAAGCAAACGGAAAAAAGGGAGTGGGCAAAGCTGCTGTATCTAAAGGAAAACCTTACACAGAAAGAGATTGCTCAAAAGGTGGACGTTACTGAGAAGACACTCTCGAAATGGGTTCGCACAGAAAAGTGGGAGCAGATGAAAGCCAGTGTTATCGTAACCAAAAGCGAAGAGCTGCAAAGGGTGTACATCCAGATCAGGGAGCTCAACGATTTCATCTTCCGCAGACCTGAAGGCGAGCGCTTTGCCAACACCAAGGAGGCCGATACGCTCAATAAGCTAACCTCTGCTGCACGCGACCTGGAGAGCGAGACATCCGTTGCCGACATCATTGATGTGAGCATACGCATCCTGGAATGGCTCAGGCCGATCGATTTTACGAAAGCCAAAGAGGTAAGCAACATCTTTGATACATTCATCAAGGATCAACTAAAGTAATCAGCCATGAAACCTGCCGACAAAAGAGCTTTTCAGATATGGGAAGAACACCACAGGGCATTTATTGCCGCAGTAACTCCTGATCCTTCCGAAACGGCAGCCGATAAACAGACAAGGCTTAAAAGACTCGAAGCCAATCCGGAAGCATGGTTTGAATATTATTTCCCCAAATATGCAAAGTATCAGCCTGCTGCCTTTCATAAAAAGGCCACCAAACGACTTTTAAATTATCCAAGATGGTATGAAACCCGCTCCTGGAGCCGGGGTTTTGCAAAGAGCACCCGCACCATGTTTGAAACCATCTACATGGCGCTCACAGGTAAGATACAAAATATTCTCCTGGTCAGTTATTCATGGGACAACGCAGCAAGGCTTCTCCTTCCATATATGCTTAACCTCGAACTCAATCAACGTATCGTCAACGACTACGGCAGGCAGATGAATCCCGGACAGTGGGTGTCCGGCGAATTCACCACCAGGTACGGAATATCCTTTACTGCCGTTGGCGCCGGCCAGTCGCCCAGGGGCAGCAAAAAAGAACAGGTAAGGCCGGATATGATCATCGTTGATGATATCGACACCGATGAAGAATGCCGCAACGAAAAGAGAATCCAGGACAAATGGGAATGGATAGAGCAGGCACTGATCCCTACTGTTGACATCAGCGAAAACATGCGGATCCTTTTTTGCGGAAACATTATCGCAAAAGACTGCTGCATTGTGCGCGCCCAGCAACATGCCGACTTTGTAGATGTGGTTAACCTGGTGGACGCCAAAGGGCAAAGCATGTGGCCGCAGAAAAACAAGCCCGAAGATATCGCCTACATTCAGAGCAAAATAAGCTATATCAGCTTCCAGAAGGAATACATGAACAACCCGCTGAGCGTAGGAACTGTATTTCCCGAACTGATATACGACAAAATGCGACCCCTTAAAGACTACAGGCTTCTGGTATGCTACACCGATCCCAGCTTCCGCGATACAAAGAAAAACGACTACAAAGCCACAGTACTGGTGGGGCTGTTCAAAGGCTGCTACCATGTGATAAAGGCTTTTGTAGAGCAAACAACAACAGCCAACATGATTGCATGGCACTACCAGGTGATGAACCTGGTGGGCGATGATCAGGCTTGTTACTACTTAATGGAATCCAACTTTATACAGGACATCCTGATGCAGGAGTTTTTTAAGGTTGGAGAGGCAGCCGGGCGCATGGTGCCAATAAGAGGAGACGACAGGAAAAAACTGGATAAATTTACCAGAATAGAAAGCCTTCTTGAGCCGCTTAACCGGACCGCCAAGCTCATATTCAACGAGGCCGAGCGCAACAACCCGCACATGCAGCGCCTCGAAGATCAGTTCAAAGCCTTTCAACCGGGATCACGGGCGCACGATGACGGGCCTGATGCTGTTGAAGGGGCCGTGTGGTTTCTCAACCATAAGGCGCGCGACATGGCGCCGGCAACTTTTGTATCACGCAATATTACACGCAAACAAAACAAACACAGATATTAAAATGAGCGCTTTTATAACACTGGCCGACTACGATGCGGCTATTCACAGCGAAATACTTAACGCAGTAACACGCCAGGACGATGCCATTCTGGATATAATGGAGGATCAATCAATACATGAAATGACAGGCTACCTCGCAGCACGTTACGATACCGATGACATCTTCAGCCAGACAGGCGACGACAGGCATAACCTGATCAAAATGTTCTGCATGGACATCACACTGTATCACCTGCACAGCATTCACAACCCGGTTAAGTTTCCGCAGGTGCGTAAAGACCGGTACGAAAGAGCCGTTGAGTGGCTGAAGGCAGTGCAAAAGGGAAATATTTCGCCAAGCGGCCTGCCGCCAAAAGAAAACAGCGAAGGCGACCAGGGCGGGGCAACATCGTTTATTATGAGTTCTAACACGAAACGAAACAACCACTACTAAGATGGCAACTTACTCTCAAATCTATTTTAAACCCGTTTTAAACTCTTTTAATTTTAATCATCTCATTGCCGCAGGTAACAGTCCCCCACTTTCGGGTAACCGTGTCTTAAAATGCCTTAAAATGCGTTTTCAAAACTTAATATAATGAAAGCAAAAACTGATAAGATTGTAATCAACCAGGTAATCGTTTCGCAGATACGCCGCGACAGCCTCGATATTAGCAACTGGCGCTCTGCCATCCAGTCTGCCGAAAGCATCTATTACCCAAACAGAACTAATCTGTACGACATTTATAACGAGGCGCTATTGGACACGCATTTGTCGGCAGTACTGCAGAAACGCAAAACGGCTGTGCTCAACACGCCAATTGAGTTCTATCGTAATGGCGAAGCCGATAAAACGATTGAAACGCACACTTCAAGCCCGTGGTTTCTTTCGCTAATCAGCGATATGATTGATACCATCTTTTGGGGATACAGCGTATTCCAGTTTTTCAAGGCAGGCGAATGGATCGAATACGATTTGATTCCCCGCAAACACATCAAGCCTGAAAAAGGTCTGTTGGTTAAAAACCAAAACGATCCTACCGGCATTCCATACAAAGATGCCGGCTACAAGAACCTGTTAGAGGTAGGCGAGACCCATAACCTCGGCCTTCTGTGCAAAGCAGCCCCATGGGTGATATATAAAAGAAACGGAGTGGCCGACTATGCACAGTTTGCTGAAATCTTCGGTCAGCCAATCCGGGAAGGTACTTACGACGCTTTCGATGACCTGGCACGGGAGAAGCTGAAAAATGACATGGAAAGCATGGGAGGCAGCTCCATATTCATACATCCGGATAACACGCAGATTAAATTAATAGAAACACAGCAAAAAACCGGCGGCAGCGATTTATATAACGATCTGATAAGCCTCTGCAACGCCGAGATCAGCAAGCTGATACTCGGCAACACCCTTACAACCGACCAGGGCGAAAAAGGGGCACGCAGCCTCGGAGAGATACACAAAGAGGTGGAAGATCAGATTCTGGTGCAGGATAAAAGGTTTGTGCTCAATGTGCTCAATTACGACTTTAGCGACATACTGCGCAACTTAGGCATCAACACTGCGGGGGGAGAGTTTGTGTTTGCAGGCAAAGAGGAGCTTCATGCAAAGGAAAAGATTGATATTGATGCAACGCTCGCCGGGCTGATCCCCATCAGCGACGACTACTTTTATGAAACCTACGGCATACCCAGGCCCGATAACTACGAAGCGCTGAAAAAAGAATTCGTTGAAAGAAGAAAAGAACCCGACAACATACGGCAGGTAAATTCAGCCAATACGCCCGGCAGGCTCAGTAGTTTTTTTTTAAACGCCCTCGGCAGGAGGGCGCCTTTAGACTTTTGATAGAAAGTCGCTACGGGAAATGCCCTTTTTGCGCTGCAACCAACGCCGCAGAAACCTCGCCCCCATTTGATGACGGTCTGTTACTGAAGGCTTTATTGAATATATACGAAGGTATTGTCGATGTAAAAAAACAGATAGAGCCAAACCTTTTTAAAAACACACTTGACGCTTTAAACATTTCAGTGGACAAAGGTTTTGGAAGTGTGGAATTTGGCAGCCCTGACTTTGATTTTGTTAACGAGCTTAAATATAATAACGCTGTTTTTTCGGCATTTAAAGTACACAGGGAACAAAACGACATAGCGCTTAGGCTGCTTGATAAAGACGGAAACTTAAAATCGTTTTCACAGTTCAGGAAAGATGCCGAATTCATTGATGCAACTTACCGGCGATGGCTCGACACGGAGTACAACACGGCAATCCTGCGGGCGCGTGCAGCGGCCAACTTCAGGAAGTTTGTACGCGACTCCGACCTGTACCCGAACCTCAAATGGCTGGAAAGCACATCGGCAGACAAACGTGAGGGGCACGTGAAGTTTTACGGGCTGGTGAAACCAATCGGTGATCCGTTCTGGGAAAAACACTATCCGGGCAACTTGTGGAACTGCAAATGCGGCATTACCAACACAGATGAAAAGGCTGACAAGAATACCCCACAGGCCGATTATGAACCAGCTCCGGGACTCGAAAAAAACCCGGCACTTACAGGTGCACTTTTTACAAAAAACAATGCTTATGAGAAGAATACTTACCCCGGCGCAGGCAGGGCAGTTGCCAGGACAACAAAATCAATCAAAGCAAACCTGAAAGAATATAACAGGTTTGGCAAGGATTACACAAGGGAAGGGTTTGACTTCGCAACCGGTGGTTACTGGGTTAGCAACAAAAAACACCAGTTTGACCCAAATCTTGGTTTTCATGAAAGAAGAGCATCTGATATTTTATTCAAAAGCGGAAATAAGGTTGTACTCCAGAAAGAAGTAAGTGGTAATAAATGGCCGGAAGGTTTGCTTAACAATACTGTTTTTGAAATTAAAACGATACTGGGCACAGGCAGGAACACTATAAAAAGGGCATTGCAAAGCGCTGAAAGCAAAAATGCAAGAATCGCAGTTTTATATTTTCCGGATAAAGAATTGTTTACAAACAAAAGGCTGAACGATGGAATTATATTATGGAAGAAATATACAAATTACTCTTTTGAAAGAATAATATATATTGTGAACGACATTATTTTTGAGTTACAATAAAAAAACCGGTATAAGCTACCGGCGGGCTGGCACAGTGGGATGTCAATCCCTCTGTAAGTTTAACGACGACACAAAAGTACATGATATAATTAGAAAAAGCAAGAAAAATTTAAAATAATATATGACTCATGAACAATTCATAAGCAAACTCAGCCGCTTGGCTCCACAGATAGCCGGTTATATCAACAACGACCTGCCGAGGCATGCCGGCAAAATTGCCGTTGACCATTTCAAGGAAAACTTTATCAAAGGGGGTTTTGTAGATACAAAGGTCGATAAATGGAAGTTGCCGAAGCGTTACAATGCCAAAGGCAAATATGCAGGGTCAAGATACGGCACATTGCTGAGTGCAAGAAAAGAACTTTACAACAGTATTACATACGATGCGCGGCGCAGAATGGTGATCATAAGGTCAGACAAGCCTTATGCAAAAATACACAACGAAGGGGGGCAGGTTGATCATAGCATACCGGTTACGCCGGCTATGCGCCGCTTTGCCTGGGCTATGCACTATAATGAAACGGGAGGTGTACCAAAAGCCCAAAGTAAATGGAAAGGGCTCGCGCTAACTAAAAGGGAGTCGATAAGAGTGAAATTCACCATGCCTAAAAGGCAGTTTATTGGAAATAGTGCAGCTTTGAACGCCAAGATAGAAGCCAGGATAATCAATGACCTTAAAAATATCCTCAGATGATCAAACTATCCGCCACCGGCTTTGTACAGGTTTTCTTTGTTGCCATCAACACTTACCTGATAGCGAAAGAGGTTTACGCAGGCGTTCTGGTTGCCGCCTTTTTGATCAGCCTGGTATGGAGCTTCAATGTGAAACGGATTGCCTTTGGCAGCGTTTCCGACAGACTGGCTTATGCCGTAGGCGCTGCAATAGGCAGCGTGGCAGGGCTGTTTACAATAACCCACATACTTTTAACTTTTAACTTTTAACTTCATAATCATGGACATCATTTATCGCTCAATCGTAAAACAGCTTACCGACCAGGTTAGCGGCCTCAACTGGATCGACCTGGACGGGGGGCAGCTTGAAGCCCCCGACGAAAGCTACCCGGTGCAGTTCCCGGCGGCATTCATCGACTTTGAGAACATGCAATACCAGACCCTGCAGCGGGGCATGCAACAGGGCATTGCCACCATAACCGTAAGGGTGGCCTTCGATATTTACGAGGGTTTTTACGGAACGGCACCCGACCTGAAGCAGGCTGCCGACAGGCTGCAACTTCTCAACGACGTATACAAAGCCATCCACCGGTTCAGCGGCAGGATATTGCCCGTTGAAGTGAACGGAGAGGTTACAGGCTACGAAGACAGCCATTTCAGCAACCTGCTAAGGCAATCCCTCACCACCGAACGCAGGGACGACGGGCTCAAGGTGTACAGGATCACCTTCCAGTGCGCCGTAAGGGACCCGCACGATTTGCCTGCAGGATACGTGCAGCACACGTTGGAAGATATAAATGTAACTAAACAGGATCAGCAATGAAAAAGAAAAAAGTTAACATTTGCCCTACAAGCCCAACTGTTCCTTTATCCAATCGCCCAGATTTTCATCAATTACTGAAACGCGAGTTATTTGAGCTTGTATCTGAGACAAATACAGGGCTTCAACAACCTCATGAATTTGTTTGCACCGTTCGGGTTTCCTGGAACAAATATCGGTTTCCACTAATTTCCTCAGTGCGCATAGCATTGCCTTGTTTTCAATTAGTAGCTGTAAAACAAACGAATGATAATCAATGTCATTTAACGTAAATTTTTGTGTCATGCTTTTTTTGCACGAATATAAAACATAAAAACTGAACAATGGAAACAATCCGCTACACGGGTGAAGACATACCCGTTGACATCACAATGACCGACACCGACGGCGCTGCCATCAACCCAACAGAGCTGGCAGGCATAAAGGTGTATGTGTGCGACAAGGATCAGGTGATCCTGAAGGCAGCCGAACCGGCAGAACCAGAGTACGAAGAGCTTATCGTTAACGAATCTTTTGTCAGGCTCTGGATCGAAAGCTCCGTTACGGCAGAGCTTGCAGGCAAAAAGCTGCACTTTGAAGTGGCCATCTACGAAACAGAGGCCGCATTGAGCGACGGCCTGCAAACAACCATTGCGGTGAGCGATAAACTGTTGATCAAAAATGCGCTTATCAAAGCCGAAGAACAAACTATTCCGGAGGAAAATTAATGAAAATAACACTGCGATTTCCGAAAAAGAACATTGCTGCCGTTCCAGGCGGCGGCGGCAGCCCGAATGAAGCCTTCCCCGTTGGAAGCGTATTTACAACCGTAGTGAACACCAACCCGGGTACACTACTCGGTTATGGTAGCTGGGAACAATTTGGCGCCGGAAAGGTGCTGGCTGGATACGACGAAACGGATCCCGCCTTCGATGAAGCCTTAAAAGAGGGGGGCGCTAAAACAGTTGCCGCACAGGGCAGCAACTCGCAGCCGGTGTTTACCGGAGAGGCAATGGGCACGCACCAGCACAGCGCAGTGAGCGCAGGCACGCCAGCGGGCGCATTGAGCACTGCAACCGGGATCCCTGTCTCAGCAGGGAGAGAATTAACACAAGCCGCATCTCCAACTCACGGTCACCAATTTACAGGCAGCGCCATGGCCACACATCAGCACTCTGCCGAGAGCGCAGGCACTCCGACAGGGTCAGTAAGCGCGCCGGCATTTACAGGGTCGGCAACCAGCGTCGTGCAGCCTTATGTAGTTGTGTATTTCTGGAAAAGAACAGAATAAAAAAGAAATGTTACATTGTTTTTTTAGGGTGCAACTCCATTACAATCCTGGATGCAAGGGAAAACTCAAACTCATTGCCGGTAATTTCATAATCTAAAATCAGCTTTGCTGTTTCATACACAGCCATGCCCTGGCCCGGGGTAAGTTTAAGAATGTTGTTTTCGGATTTCAGGTTCATCAACCGGTTTGTCATGCGCTTAAAAACGCCGCCAAGTACCTCCCTTAACAAAACCTGTTTAACGCTGTCAACAGGCTGATTAGCCATGATCTGTATCATGACATAAAGCGATTTCCATTCTTCCTTGCTTAGTTTTAGTTTCATTGATTATAGTTTTTGTTTATCAAAACAAGTTAATGCGCCCCATCAGTTAAAAGCCTTAATGATCAGTTTCTGGCCGCACAGTTCGGTGTAGGCTATCTTTCCCGGGCCATCTTCCCGGGCATTATTGTATATGGTGCGCTCAGGTATTCCCGTTTCATTTTGGTATTGTTTCACACTGCGTAATTGCAGGAAATTGGCAATTTCCTGCCATGTGGCCAGCGCTTTCCACGGATTGTTGCGGCAAAACTCTGCCACTTTTTGTTTTTCTTCTTCAGACAGGTTTGTTTTCATACTGATATTGTGACTGTTATGCATTGCAGTATTTTGCCTGTTTTGGGGGTTTGGTTAGCGGTAAGTTAGCAATCATTACCCTCTAAGGTGGCAATGACATTCAGGGCAACTATATCCAGGAGTTATGATATTCATTTTGGATTTACAATGCGGGCAATCGGGTAACGGATTGCTAACATTAAATAAATCCAATAGCTTATCAGCCGTGGTTTCAATAGGCTCGTTATGTTCAATCCAGCCTAACATTATTTTTATTACTTCTTCTTTCATATCGCTACTGTATTTATTATTGTTCGTTATCGCTCAGTTTAAGAAGCGACAGCAACCAGTTCGACAGGTTTAAAAATTCGCATCGGTACTGGATGTTCAAGAAATTTATCTTTAAAAATTACTTTTATTCCTTTCCCTAAATCACCGAACAATCCGTAAACCTTCCAATCACATTTTTCTTGTGAGCATTCGTAAGGGTCTGTACTTTCTTTTTCGCACTTAGGACAAATATATTTCCCAGATGGAAACGCTTTTCTGTAATCTTCGATTGTGTCAAAAACATGAACATTTTCCAGAAGCGGAAATTTACTTTCTTGATAAAAATTCACGGTGTTTACGTTTCTTGCTTTTTCAAACGCTATTAAAATTTCATCTTTTGAAATGCCAGTAATTTGATGATAATTTTCAAGCCTTGTATCAAGTATTTTTTTTACTGATTCTGCTCGTTCATCTCCTGTTTTGCCTGTCCATGTTGAACGTGCTTGCTCGATGATTTCTTCGTAACTTAAAATTTTTGTTGCCATAATAAATTGATATTTAATAGATTAATAATAAAAACCGAAGCGATAACACGTAATATAGCACAAAAGCCAAATTAGGTTCGCTCGTTGCTTTAAAATTCGGTGGTTGGCTTTCGATGCCATATTACCACCGTTATACACAAGCACTACGGAAGTGCTTCGATTGAGAGTTTCTGCAAGTTTGACCATAATTAAATATTTTTTTGCCCGCCCGCTTTGGGTTTTTCAAACCCATTTG
>JAFGME010000283.1 GCA_016927695.1 Bacteroidales bacterium | reverse complement strand
TTTTACCGCGACAGGGTCACCGGGGAAACAGTATATCAGCTCCCCATCATGCCGAGCCTCGGGGCTTCCATTACGTTTTGATTTTTTGTAAAAGCTTATTCATTTATATATGACCAACCCAAAGATTTGGTTCCTGTCAGCGTTAATGGCAGGGACATTGTTATCATGCCGGGAGAATAAAACCGGAAGGCTTACACCTCCTGATGTCAAAAAAGCAGATACTCTCCTTACGGCTCACGGCGATTCACGGATAGATTCCTACTACTGGCTGAATCAACGCGATAACCCTGAAGTAATCGCCTATCTGGAAGCAGAAAACGCTTACAGCGAAGCATTTCTGAAGCATACAGGCGATATGCGCAACACTTTGTTTGAGGAAATCACGGGAAGAATAAAGCAGGACGATCGCTCAGTCCCTTATGAACTTAACGGTTATACATATTATATAAAATATGGCGAGGGGATGGAATATCCGGTGGTTTGCAGAATGCCGGCAGGGGATGGAAAAGCGGAAGAAGTGCTTCTCAACATCAATGAAATGGCAAAGGGTTATGCATACTTCAATGTGGCAGACTGGACCGTGAGTCCTGACAACCGACTTGTTGCATACAGCGTGGATACCGTCAGCAGAAGAAAATATTCCATTTATGTAAAAAACCTTGTCACTGGTGAAGTGTATCCCGACCAGATCAGCAATACCGGAGGGGAGATTACATGGGCCAATGACAATAAAACCCTTTTCTACACTACAAAAGACGAAACACTCAGGCCTTGTAAAGTGTTTTCGCACATCCTGGGGAGCAGCCCGGAAACCGACAAAATGGTTTATCATGAGGAAGATTCAACATTCAGGACCAATGTTTACAAGTCCAGGTCATGGAAATACATTATGATTGTTTCGGAGAGCACCCTTTCTTCAGAAGTGATGCTCTTAGATGCAGATAACCCATCCGGCGATGTAAAGATATTCCATCCCCGTGAAAAGGAGATGCTATATACCGTTTATGACGACAGGGAGCGGTTTTTTGTCCTCACCAACGACAATGCACTGAATTTCAAACTTATGACTACTCCCGCCGGAAAGACAGGTAAACAACACTGGAAAGAATTTATCCCGCATCGCTCCAATGTATTGCTCAGGCAGGCTGAAGTTTTTGAAAATCATCTTGTTCTTCTTGAAAAAAAGGACGGTCTTGATCAGCTCAGGATCATGCAGGCAGATGGAAAGAAAGACAGCTACGTCGATTTTGGCGAGGCAGTTTACACCATAGGGTTCAGCAACAACTACAGCTTTACCTCTCCCAATGTAAGAATTGATTATTCTTCACTTACCACACCCAGCACCGTGTTTGACATTGCCCTGGAGGACCTGGGGAAAACCCTGTTGAAGCAGGATGAGGTGCTGGGAGGATTCAACAGGCAGGATTATATATCGGAGAGGCTCTTTGCCATAGCCGGAGATGGGGCGAAAATACCCGTTTCCCTTGTTTACAGGAAAGGCTTAAAGAAAGATGGCACTTCGCCGATCTGGATTAAAGGCTATGGCGCATACGGGTATGATTCCGACCCATATTTCAGTTCGGTACGCCTGAGCCTGCTCGACCGGGGTTTCATCTTTGCCATCGCCCATGTAAGGGGAGGGCAGGAAATGGGAAGGCAATGGTATGAAGACGGTAAGTTGCTGAACAAAATGAACACTTTTACCGATTTCATCACATGTACGGAGTTCCTTATCAGCGAGGGATACACGTCGGCCAACAAAACCGTTGCCTGGGGGGGCAGCGCCGGCGGCCTGCTTGTCGGAGCCGTGATGAACATGCGGCCTGAACTGTACAGGGCAATGATAGCTGCCGTTCCTTTTGTGGATGTGGTCACTACCATGCTGGATGAATCCATCCCCCTTACCACCGCTGAATATGACGAATGGGGCAACCCCAATGATAAAGTTTATTACGACTATATGCTCTCCTATTCCCCTTACGATAATGTGGAAAGCAAAGACTACCCTGCCCTTTTGGTGACCACCGGCCTGCACGATTCACAGGTACAGTACTGGGAACCTGCCAAGTGGGTGGCCAGGCTGAGAGACCATTATACCGGTGAAAACCCCCTGCTGTTTGTGATCCAGATGGATTACGGCCACGGTGGGGCATCAGGCCGGTTTGAGCGATACAAAGAAATAGCCCTTGAGTACACCTTCGTTTTTGACTTACTGGGAATCTCCTTATAAACGAATGGTCTTCAAACCATTAAAATGCCTTCGAAATTATAATTGCCGGAAATCCGGGGAAATGATGATCCCCGGACAGGGTGGTTATTCCTATCAGAAATTCTTTGATTTCAGCTTCATTTTCATATTGACGACGATAATTTCCCCCTCGTACTCATCTTTGCTTGTAACATCGCTGTAAATCATACCATAAGTTTTATGGTAATAGAAGTAATTGATGATTGAGTCATCGTCAGATTGTGTGCCCTTGAGCTTTATGCATGAAAATGTACCGGCGGGTACTGTCATATCTTCACTGACTGAGACCACTGTGGTGGTATAAGTTATTCCTTCGTCTGTTTCAGTCCAGGTGTCGCCAACTTTAACATCAGTCATGTCAGCTTCAAGCCCGAAAGCATCGTCCTCTGTCCAGAAAAGCTCAACGCTGTTCGGCGGAATCCCCTGTGCCGATGTCGTTTGCTTTACTTTATAAGTGCCGTTTCCCAAATCTTCCATCACCTGATAGGTGATGTCCCCTGTCATGGCAATCCCTTCTGTTGTCATCGTGTATTCATATGACCATTCGTTGCCGGTTTTTAAAAATGAAGTTGCCGGTGGATTTGTGTTGTTGTTATTGTTGTTGTTGTCATCGTCCTTGTCCTTGCTGCATGAGACAAATGCAATAATCATCGCTAAAAAAAGAATTCTGCTTTTCATAAAAAATTGAATTTAAAAATTAAGTATTTGATTGTGTTTACAAATGATGAACAATCTTAAGTCAAAAAAGTTTGCAATTGTACAATTAGTGTCACAACTTTGATTGTAAAAACCGGACACACATGAATAAGTGATTTTCGTGTTCCGTGACAAAGAAAATATCAGGGCTTTATGCATTTCCCTGACATCAGCCTGGCGCCTTCATGGTTGCGCTTAAAAAAAAGCTTTGGCGATTCGCCGACAATCATTTTAAAATCCTTAATGAAATGGGCCTGATCGAAATAATCCCCCTCAAAGACCATGTCCTGATAATCGGTTGCCTTTCCGGAAATCACCTGATCCCATAAAAAGCTGACTCTTACAATGCGTGCAAGCGCTTTGGCGCTGATGCTTACCCTTTTTACAAATTTACTTCTGAATGTCCGGGGATGCATGCCGATACCTGAAATGATTTCTTTAATGGGAGTTTTGCCTGCACGTGCAAGAATGCTTTTATAGGCCAGATCAATCTCATCCTTTTCGTAAGGTTGTTTCAGTAGCTTCAGCCTCAGGAAATCTTCAAAAAACCGGATCTTTTCCCTGCTTTTTTTTATGCACTTCAACTCAACCCAGATGGATTGAAACAGGTCGGGGCCCAATGGGATACAATTTTGAGTATTATCTCGCACCATATCCATGCCGAACCATTTAGAAAGCACCTGGAATATGTCTGTCGGTAATCTCTTCGGGAAAGCCGTTTCCCTGAAGTATCTCATATCGCCTGACCAGAAAGCTGCAGTCAGGTGAAGGTGAAAATATTCTGGTTTCATCTTATTTGCAATTTAGTGCACAGATAACACCAATATTTTTTCCGCTTTCAGGAGGGGGTGCAAATCCCGGCAATGAAAGACACAAAAAAAACCCATAGCAATATGGCTATGGGTTTTGAAATTTTTTGACTGTGTATTTTTATTCGACAATCATCTTTTTAGTTACGCTGCTGTTGCCTGCCCTTACGGTGTAGAAATAAACCCCCGGGATAAGATCGTCAGCGCTGATCCTGAAGATATGTGTGCCGGCATTCACTTCGCCCTTGTCAAGGGTTTTCACCACCTGGCCCATGAGGTTGGTTACTTCTAAGCTCAGGCTGGTTTTACCTGTGGTTTCTGCCTGAACATAAGTGCTTTCACCGAACGGGTTAGGATAGTTCTGCGATACGCTCTCTTCTTTGATCAGTGTGTTGTTGCTTACCCCGTTGGGAGGAGTGAGCCCGATATCCTCAAGAAGCATCCTTGAGTAGTATATTTTATTATCAACATAAGCGTGATCTTCATCAAGGGCTGTGCCTGGTTCGGCATCTGCGTTGTAAATGATGTGGAAAGCTTCATCGGTGTTGCCTGCCATTACAGGATAAATACACTCATCAAAGATGTGGATCAGGTCGGTGTTCAGGTCATAGAAATCGAGCCATGTGGCGCCGTTGTCATCCGAACCTCTTACCCAGATATGTTTGAAGTTGTATGTTCCGTTGTCGTAACCTTCGGTGGTCATGGCAAAAGAAACAATGATCTGGTTGTCGGGGGTGATGGTGATGTTGGGCATGGTGTTGAGGCCAAGCTCCCTGTATGACATCAGGTCGGGCAGCAGGTCAATCATTCCGTTGTTGTCAAGGTCGAGCTCCCATCCGATGAGGTCATAGTCGGGTGTCAACACATCCCATGCATCGAGTGCATCGTGAGGCTCGGCATTGGTAAACATCGGCCGGTCTTCGTTCCAGTAGGCGATACCGTCGGTGTAGGGCCAGTACTGGTAGGTGGTTCCCACTTCAAAGTGTGCTACCCTTGCAAGACCGATTGCCATATGCACCTTTCCGCTCTCATCAATCGCAATGTCTGCTGAGTTGTCCGGCGCCCAAAGTGTGTCGGTGGTCAGAGTAACATTCCAGTCGAAGAAAGGATACGGGTGTTCCCAAACGATTGTCTTTGTCCAGTTGTCGCCGCCATCAACAGATTTCATTATGAAGAGGTCTTTCCATGCATCCACTACGCAGAAGGCGATGGTGTTGCCGCGTGGTTCTGCCCAGGTGTATTCATCAGCGCTGATTTCTTTGTAAAAATCAACGGTGGTTCCGGGGAGCTGAACGTGAAGCGGGTCCCAGGTAGCGCCGCCATCG
>JAFGME010000282.1 GCA_016927695.1 Bacteroidales bacterium | reverse complement strand
GATTGTGCAAAACCATATACCGCCCCTCCGGGATTCAGGGTGTAACGTTTGAGCGTAGCTGGTGTGGCTACATCGTGGTATTCAATAATGCCGCTGACTCCCGGAAATACCTGCTCAAGCCTTTGGATAAAGGTCAAAGCTACTTCCTTCTTTTTGGCCAGGTAAGCTTTTCTGTCAAGTCCTTCCCAGTCTTCCAGGTAATCGATGCAGCAGATCACCCCTACTCCTTTTCCTGTCGGCGCCAGTGCTGAATCAACCTGGCTGTAGTCGACAAAGGTGAAATTCCGGCGCGCGAATTCGTCCCTGTTGTTGTTCAGGATGTCCCGGGATGACGTAACGGAATTGTCATACAAGAAGGTCGAATAACTGTGATACCCCAGTTCCCTCAGTGGCTTACTGAAGCCCAAATAGACCGTCAGCAGTGAAGCACCTGTTTTCTGATGTTGTAATTCATTTTTCAGTATCGTACCAAATTCCGCTGGCAAAAGCGCAGCAACATTGGGCATGGCCGTATTGGCTATAATTTCATCTGCCAGGGCCGCGGAAACATCCGCTCCGGCCTTATTTCTTTTATACAATACACCGGTAGCTTTTTGATTTTCGGCAATAATGCCGGTTACCATGTGGTTTAGGAGGACCTCTCCCCCATGATTGCGGATATAACCCATGAGATAATCCGACAACTGCTGCGAGCCGCCTTTTATAAAGCTTGCCCCTCCCGTGAAATAGCTTCCCTGGGAGGCTGCATAATAGGCAAGCGAAAGGGAGTAAGGATCATCGTGGTAATAGCCCAGGTTACCCAGCAGTATGAGCTTCAGATCATCGTTGTGTATGATCGAATCGAGATATGCGCCCAGGCTCATGTCCGGGAGATCATTTTCTGTTGTTTTCTTCCTGGGTTTCAGTAAATGGGCAAAAAAAGCATGGATGCCATCCGCTTCACCGGGGAAAAGGATGCAAAGCTTTTCGGCTGCCACTGTCGGGTCATGTGGTATGGCAATATCAATACGTCCGTTAATAAACCTATAGAATTCCGGAATGTGAATGAAATTGACTTTATTAAATACTTCAAACTCATTGAAAATCCTGGTTTCCATATCACCCGGAGCCGGTCCGTACATTTCATGTAAGCCCACTTCGAACAAAAAACCCTTCTTTTTAAACGTTGTGGCATAGCCTCCCGGCACACTGTGCTGTTCAATAACAAGTACCTTTTTCCCTTCTTTTGCCAGCTTGGCCCCTGCAGTTAATCCGCCAAGGCCGGCTCCGATGATGATGATGTCATGTTTCATTTGGAATGGGATATCGTTTGAATGCTTTGGTTTGGTCAAACAGGAAGCGGTAAGTGATATAATCCTTTGCCGGCACACAACCTACGGCTATGAAGATCTTTCTCATCCTGGGATTGAAATCGGCCACCCAGGAAAATTCAATTTCAGTATAATGCGGTTTTCGTCTGAAAACATCCTGCAGGTTATGGATAAATGCAGATTCAATTCCCCTGTTCTGGAACTGGGGAATAACACCCATCAGAACGCCTTTTGCCCGCGTTATTGTTTTTCTTTTTTTAAGCCACAGGAATTTGATCATATCGGGCAATCGCATTTTTCCTTTCAGGTGTTTCAATATCATATTCAGGTCGGGAAACATGAGATAGATACCAATGGGTTTGCCTGAATGATAGGCAATCCAAATGAATTCCTCCTCAACGATAGGCCTGGCTTTCTTCAGTACTGCCCTGATATAGTCCGGGTCAAGCGGTTCAAAATTTTCTTTGAAGGATGCCCAGGCTTCATTAAAAACAGTAACGAAGTCCATGGTCATGGCCGCTTCATCTTTCCAGGTGAAGTGCCGGAATTCGTAACCGGGCTGGTTGAGTATCCGGCCGGCAATTTTCTGAAGCCTTTCGGGTAAAGGTTTTGTGATATCCAAATGAAACCCTTCCATTGTATAATATGCTTTGAACCCGTACGATTCAAAAAATTGCCTGTAATAGGGCGGGTTGTAGGAAACATCGAATGACGGATGGGTGAAACCGTTTACCAGCAGACCCCAGTAGCGGTCTGTCTCGCCGAAGTTTATAGGGCCATCCGCAGCTTCCATCCCTTTTTCTTTAAGCCAGGCTACAGCAGTATCAAAAAGAATAAATGCCGCTTTTGTGTCATGGATACATTCAAAAAAACCGATTCCCCCGGTTGGCTGGTCATAAGTGTTCGCCAGGCTATAATCGATGAAGGCAGCTATTCTGCCTGTTAATTGACCGTAATCGTCTGTAAGAATCCATCTTTCAGCAATGCCATGTTTGAAATAGGTGTTGACAAGCGGATCGAAAATGCCACAGATGTCTTTATCCAACGGGCACACCCACGTAGTATCGTCCCTGTATACAATCCGGGCAGTATCCAGAAACATTTTCTCAGTTCTCTTATCATTTACTTTGACCAGGTTCATTAAGATGAGATTAAGGGAAAAGGGGCGTTACTTCATATAGATTTGGGCAATAACGTCCCTGTATTTATCCTGAATATATTGTCGCCTTAACTTCAGGGTAGGCGATAATTCTCCTGTTGCCGGCGACCATTCATGATGAACAAGCCGGTACCTGTTGAGCCTTTCAGGGGGACTCAATCGCTTATTCAGCTTTTCGATTTCGTTGGAAAAGAACGACAGTACAGCCGGTTGCCTGATAAGTTCTTCATAATCCTCGAAAGAGACAGCATTTGCTTTTTTCCAATCATCAAAGTACTTAAAATCAGGAGATATCAATGCACTGGCGAATTTCTCGTGCTCGCCGATCACCATAATCTGGTCGATTAAGGGTGATTCCTTAAAAATGTTTTCGATTAACTGCGGGGCGATGAATTTTCCGTTTGAGAGTTTGAAGATTTCTTTTTTCCTGTCGGTTACCATCAGGAAACCGTCTTCGATATGGCCAACATCTCCTGTATAAAACCAGCCAGCTGCATCAAATGCCTGGCTGGTCAGTTCAGGATCCTTATAATAACCCGGCGTAACATTGGGCCCTTTGCAAAGAATTTCGCCGTCCGCTGCTATTTTAACCTCCACGCCTTCTATAACTTTTCCAACTGAACCCATCCTGACATTTCCCTTTTCAGTCCGGTTGATGGTAATAATCGGGGATGTTTCAGTCAGTCCGTACATGTTGATAATTTTTATGCCGGCAGCCCAGAATACTCTTTCCAGGCGGGTCTGCAGGCTGGCCCCTCCGCATCCGACTATTCTCACGTTGTTACCAAGCGCCTGGCGCCATTTGCTGAATATCAATTTGTCGGCAATCTTCAGCTTGGCCTCATAAACGATTCCGTTTTCGCCGAATGGATTGTATCGCTGCCCCAGCTCAACAGCCCAGAAAAACAGTTTTTTCTTAATTCCTTCCAGTTTATTGCCTTTTGCCACGATGGCATCATAAAACTTTTCAAGAATCCTGGGTACGGCATCAAAACCATCCGGTTTGATTTCTGCCATGTTTGCCGCAATAGATCCCATACTCTCGGCGTAATAAATACTGGCTCCGCTATATTGCGTTTGGTAATTTCCAAGCCTGCCGCCTACATGGCACAGCGGCAGAATGCTTAGAAATTTATCTTCGGGTTTCAGCTTAAAAACAGAAGCTGCAGCCAGGAAGTTACTCACCATATTCCTGTGTGTGAGCATCACTCCTTTTGCTTTCCCGGTGGTCCCCGATGTATAAATCAGCGAGGCAAAATCATCAGGACCGATAGACTTCATAATAGTTTCTAAGGTTTGACAATGCTTTGAAGCACTCAGCTTTCCTGCTTCAATGATGGTTTTCCAGTTCTTTATGCCTTCAATTTCATCAAATGAATAAACAGGAACGCGTTGTTCAGCATCAGGCATTGCATTACTAACCAGCTTGAATATTTTCCTGTCAGATACCAGGATGAGTTTGGCATCGCTATGGCTGATAATATACTGGTAATCGGCAGTGCCCAGGGAGGAAAAAACCGGTACGTGAACGGCTCCGATCATGCCTATGCCCATATCTGCAAAATTCCATTCCGGGCGGTTGTTGGTAATGGTAATGACCTTATCGCCCCTGTTTATGCCCAACTCAAGCAGGCCGTAGCTGAAATTACACGAAT
>JAFGME010000281.1 GCA_016927695.1 Bacteroidales bacterium | reverse complement strand
TAACCGTCAAAAACCGGGAATGATGTAAGCCGCGGGTCAGTTTTCCGGAATGAACATCGACTTTGCCGCTGCGCAAACCGGGCATATCCAGTCCGCCGGCAGGTCTTCAAACGGCGTTCCCGGCGGGATATCCTGAGACACATCCCCTTTCAGAGGGTCATAAACATAAGCGCATATCGGACAGATGTATCTTTCATCTGTCGTTTCCGGCGCTTCCCTATCCTCTGCTGGTTTTGCAATTTTACTTCTGTCGATGTATGTCGGAGCCCTTTCAGGGGCATATCCCTGCAATTCTTCACGATACCAGGCGTAGGTCAGCGGGTCTTTATCTTCCCCGTTCAGGACGGCTTCCACCACTTCGCCAATGAAGAGATAATGTGTTCCCACATCAAATTGATCCACCACCCTGCATTCAAAATAGGCTGCGGCATGTGTCAGAATAACGGGAGCCCCGGTAACCCCGGTGATATAGTTAACACGTTGGAATTTTTGTTTTTCGTTGCCGCTTTTGTACCCGAAAAGCCCGATCAGTCCTGCATCCGTATCCTTTTCCAGCGCTGAAACAGTGAAAACACCGCTCCTTTCAATCACACCGGCGCTGTGGTTATCCTTGTGACAACTGATGGCCAGTTTAGGCGGTGTGGCAGTAACCTGAAAGGCAGTGTTGGCAATGTAAGCGCTCAGTTCGTCCCCATCGCATGATGCGATCATGTAAATGCCGTATGACATCTTATAGAATGCCTCTAAGTTCATTTGACATAACTATTTGATAATTAATATTTTTCCATTAGAAATTATAATTTCCTAAATTAATCCAAATAAAAAATATACAGCATCATCATTCGTTTGGACTTATTAACATTTCTTTGTTACAATTTTAAAACAGGGCTTCACTTTTACACCATATAAGGTTAATACCTTTGTTTAAAAGGAAATAGAAGGTTCCACAGGTTTTGCCTGCGGGAATAATTTATTAAATGGCGTTGATATGAAGCTTCCGTTATTGTCGGTCATCTCTCTGGCCCTGTTTTTTATCTCAGCTGCAGGACAACAAACTGCAATTTATGATGATCCCTTATCCGGGTACAGGGAGGCGGTAAATCTTTTTGAGAAAGAAAAATACGGGGCAGCCCGCAATCTGTTTCAGGATGTGGCTGAAAAAACCAACGGTTCAGGATCCGAAATGTATGTATCTTCCCGCTACTATGATGCGCTGTGTGCGTATTTTCTGTATCACGGCGATGCTGAATTTTCACTGCTCAGATTTGCAGAGGATTTTCCTGAACACACAAGGAACAGCAACATTAACTTCTATCTGGGGGCAGATGCATTCAGAAATAAAAAATACACTTCGGCATCGAAATACTTTGAAAAAGTTGATCTGCAGAAACTATCCCCTGATGAAAAGGAAGAATACCATTTCAAGGCAGGATATGCCGATTTCAAATCCGACAGGTTTAAAGAGGCAAGGCAGCATTTTGTCATGGTGAAGGACGGAGGCAGCATGTATGCAGTGCCGGCAGGTTATTTCTATGGTCATATTGTGTATGCTGAAGGCGACTATGAAACAGCGCTGAACGAATTCAGGAAAATATCCGGGGATCCCACTTTCGGGCCGATCGTGCCCTACTACATCATACAGATACTTTTCTATCAGGAAAAATACAAAGAGGTGGCCACCTATGGCCCCTCACTCCTCGAAGATGCCACAGAAAAGCGCCGTCCCGAGATCATCCGGCTGATCGGTGAATCCTGGTTCAGGGAGAAAAACTATGAAAAAGCAAGGGAGTATCTGGAGCAATACAATGCCATGCCAGGTGTTTACGTTGATAGGGGCGACTATTACCAGCTGGGTTTTGTGCAGTTTAAATTGAACGATTACGAGCCTGCCATCCTCAACCTCCAGAAGGCGGCAGGCCCCAATGACACCCTTTCACAGTATGCTTATTATTACCTGGCACACTGTTACCTCAAAACGGATAAAAAACAATATGCCGGCAACGCTTTCCTGTCGGCCCATAAACTGCCTTTCAACAGGGAGATCAGCGAGGATGCCCTGTTCAACCACGCTCAACTGGCCTATGAACTCTCCTTTGACCCTTACAGTGAAGCGGTGAATGCCCTGAAACAATACCTGGATGAATATCCCAACTCAAGCCGCAATGATGAGGCATACAGTTTCCTTTACAACATCGCGGCTGCTACGCGGAATTACGGAGAAGCGCTCAGGTCGCTTGAAAAAATTAAGTCCAAAGGCCCTGATTATGAAACCAACCTCCAGAAAATGAGGTACGCCTATGCCATTGAGCTGTTTAACGCCGGAAAAGCGGATGAATCCGTTGTAATGTTTGCCAAAGCAGGCGAATACAAATCCGATCCCAAAACAGCGGCGCTGTGCTTATTCTGGACAGCCGAAGCGTATTACCGGCAGATGAATATTTCCGAAGCTGCAAATTATTACAGTGCCTTTCAGCAGAAACCGGCAGCCTACAAAACCCCGGAGTACAATCTGGCACACTATAACCAGGGCTACATTGCCTATCACAATAAAAATTATGAAGATGCCGTGATCTCTTTCAGGAAATTCATCACGGGCAATGCTTCGGGCAACAAAAACCTGGTTTCCGATGCCTCCCTCCGGACAGCCGACTCATACTACCTACGGTCGATGTTCGAGGATGCAATTTTCTGGTACGACAGGGCGGCTGCCATGAAGCAAAGCGATATGGATTATGCCCTTTATCAAAAAGCCGTTTGTCTGGGAGCGCTGTCAAGGACGGATGAAAAAACAAAAACCCTGAACCGGCTTATTTCCGATTATCCCGACTCCCCTCTCATGACAGATGCATTATATGAACTGGGCAACACCTGGCTTCTTCTGAAGGAGAACGAAAAAGCGCTTTTAAGCTACAAAAAGGTCATTGATGAATACCCGTCAAGCTCTTTTGTCGCAGGGTCGATGCTGAAAACAGGCCTTATCTATTACAACAGCGGTCAAAATGATCTGGCCTTGTCTACCTTTAAAAACGTGGTGACCAAATACCCGGCAACCCCTGAGTCGAGAGAAGCGCTGGTCAGCCTCCGGAATATTTATGTCGATATCAACCGGGTGGATGAGTTCTTCAGATATGTCAAAGACCTTTCTTTTGCCGATATTTCCCAAGCCGAACAGGACTCAATCACCTATATAGCCGCTGAAAACCAGTACCTGAACAACAGTTGCGAAAGCTCCATAAAGGCCTTCCAGGGATACCTCGAAAACTTTCCTTCCGGCTCATACACCTCACAGGCATATTATTACATGGCAGAGTGTTACCAGAAAACCAACCAGACAGATATGGCGCTGGAAAGTTATAAATCGGTGGCTGCCCTGCCCCGCTCCAAATTCACGGAAACATCCCTGCTGAATGCGGCGAGGATTGCATTCACCCTGAAACGTTATGAGGATGCATTCGGATTTTTTTACGAGCTGGAGCAAACCGCTGAAAACAAGCTGAACCTGGTAGAAGCCAGGTACGGGCAGATGAAATGCAATTATATCCTTGAAAAATTCGACAATGCCGTTGCCTCTGCCGACAAGCTCCTGGGCACCGATAAAATATCTGACGAAAGGCAGGTGGATGCGTTGATGATCAGGGCCAAATCCAACATTGCCATCGATAAAACCGGAAAAGCTTCCGAGGATTTTACCAGGGTTCTCTCCATGACATCCAATGCCTCCGCCGCCGAGGCAAAATATCACCTGGCGCTGATCCAATACATCGAAGGCCGGATTGACCAGTCAGAAAAAGAGGTGTTTGAAATGATCAACACCTTTGCCGCTTATGACTATTGGGTGGCAAAAAGCTTCATCCTTTTAGCCGATATTTATCTTCAGAAGGACAATCTTTTCCAGGCAAAACAAACACTCAGAAGCATCATTGACAACTATGAGGGCCCGGAGTTAGGCCAACTGGCCCGTGAAAAACTGGAGGCCGTTGAAAAGATGGAAAGTGCACAAAAGGCTGCAAAGCCTGCCGTTACAGATACCATTGATGATGAAATCATTGAAATCCTTATCAACAATGAAAAGAACAGAAATGATTAAGATATTTCAGAATTTGATTTGTAAACGCCGTCCCGGCATTGCAGCGCTCACCGTTTCACTGCTTTTCATGTTTGCCGCCCGTGTCAGCGGACAAAACCTTCCGGGCAACGAGGAAATCACGGTGACAGCTCCTTTCAGGCCTGCCCTTGAAGAAGTGTACAAGATTCCCTTAACCCCGGAGATACCGGCAGAAACGGTAGAAAAACCGGGTTTCATTTACAGCTATGTGGAAAAGGAGGTTCTCAACCCCTTCAGTCCCGAACCCATCGTTCCGGCCAAAGTCACAGGCGAATCAGTTCCCGGATATTACAAAAATCTGATCAAAGCAGGCTTCGGGAATTACACAACCCCTTACTTTGAATTCTTTGCAAGCAAACTCAGATCGAAAAAAAGCGCTTTCGGAGTCCGCCTGATGCATATTTCGTCGGGAGCAAAGATAAAAGACTATGCGCCTGCCGGCTACGGCAATTCGCTGGCAGAAGTCTTCGGGAAAAAATTCTTTGCCTCCTCCACACTTGCTGCAAAAGCCGGTTACCAAAGGAATATGGTTCATTTTTACGGTTTCAGGCCGGAGGATTTTCCCACAACCAACTACTCCAAATCCGACATCAGGCAGGTTTACAACAAAGCTTCCATCCTTACCTCGTATGAAAGCAACTATATCAAAGCGGGGAGGCTGAACCACAAACTCGATCTGGGGTATTATTATCTTTTTGACAGCTACGAAACCTCCGAGCACCATATTCATTTCAAATCGGTGTTAGACAAAGAGGTTGGAATTTTTGATTTTGCAGAATCCGAATCATTCGGGGCAGACCTTTCCATCGACCAATGGTTTTTCAATGATACCCTCAAAAGCCTGAACAGCGGGATTGTCACCATTTTTCCAAAATACAAATTAAGCTTCGGGGAATATGCCTTTACAGCAGGGGTCAATGCATCCATTGAGACGGGTATAGAATCCAACATGTATTTCTACCCGGATGTGAAAGCGGAGGTCAATGTGATCCAAGATGCCCTCATCACCTACGCCGGCGTCACGGGGTATATGGAAAAAAACAGCTTTGATATCACCAGGCAGGAAAACCCTTACATATCTCCCCTGTTCGGGCAGGAATTCACCTATACAAGGCTGGCGCAGTTCGGTGGCATAAAGGGAAGGATCGGACAATTTGTGGATTACAACCTGAATTTCTATAATTTCTCCATTGACAATATGCCCCTTTTCGTGAACGACACACTCTCAGGCCTCCCGTCCGGCGCCGGCAATCAGTTTGTCCTTGTTTACGATAAAGCAAGGCACAGCCGTGTTCATGCAGCCGTTTCATACCGTTTTCAGAAAAAATTTGCTCTGATGCTTGACGGTTCATACAACAGCTATTTCATGGATGAAGAGGATAAAGCCTGGCACAAACCGGCGGTTGAAACATCCTTCTCTGCCCGCTATAATTTGCAGGATAAGATAACGGTTATTGCAGAACTTTTTGCCCAAAGCCAGGCGTATGCCAGGACTTATGAAAATAATGAGATCATGGCCGTTGCGCTCAGCGGTTTTGCCGATGTGAACCTCAGCGTGGAATACAGATATACCAGACTCCTCTCTGCTTTTCTGAACCTGAACAATCTGCTGAACCGGCAATATTACCAATGGAACGGATATCCGTCGTACCGGTTCAACATGATGGCCGGGATAAGCTATTCTTTTTAACGTGCCGGTGAAAGGTCGTACACTTTCCGTTCGAAAAAATCAAAAAGGAAAATCCTGTGAAAAGGATTTCCGGCATTCATCATCTTCAATCGGCGGATCATCCCTTGTGACAGGCACCGGCCGATATCCGTCCCCGACATCAAAAGCCAGTGGCTTTCAATGTGTTTACGATGATAAGTACGGATTTTCCCTTCTTTTGCCCGGATGGTACTCAGGATCGTTTCAGGACAGGCGGTGCGGTCGCTGCCGCGGCCTGCTTCCCAGAACGAAAATCCGGCTCCCGGCCGGTGATATATACAAATTTTCTGCGCATAAAACGGCAGGTCACCGTCGGAACTTACCATCCGAAACTCCCTTCCGAAGTCCCTGCCGGCTATGGATTTCTCCACATGGGCGGCCAGTACGGCAGAAGCAGGTATTATCGCCTCCTCCTTTAATGCAGGTTCAGAAAGGATAAAATGGACATACAGGTTTACACCGGTTTGTGCAAGAAAAATCTGTTCCGCCCTGTTCACTGTCGCATTGGTAATACCCTCCATATCGGGAGATGACACCCCTGCCTCAAAAGGGAAATGCAATCTTGTCAGTTCAATCCCGATGGCCCTTTTGGGAGATTTCCAGAGGATAAAATCAGGGCTTTCCGACTTAATGAGCCGTCCCTGCGGAAAATCCCGGTAAAAACGGGAGAAACCGTCCAATATCATCTTTTCAAAAGAGTCTTTTTTCTCAGAGATCATACCCGATTTTTTCATTGATAAAAATAATAAAACCGTTGAAATTTTTATCTTTGCTCCGGAAAATAAGAAATCTAAAAATTGAGAGGTCGGTTACAGTTCGCTTCCGAAGCGCCACAGCGGCAGGCAGTGTTGATATGGCAGGGGAAAAATCTGTCCGTGCAACTCTGCTTCCTGCAGGCATTCCGGGAAACCGGTTTAAAAATAATAACCATTAACCTTTGAAGCATGAAAAAAAAAGAACAATTAAAAACAACCCTGTTATCGGGCATTTTATTCCTGAGTTTGCTTGCTTTTACCCAGAAACCTCCGGAAAAATTCGGGAAAATCTCCGAACCGGATTTCGGGCAAAAATATTGTCCGACAGATTCCAATGCCCATGCTTACTACATCTTTGATTATGGCCGCTCCTATTTCCAGTACGCTGACACGAAAGTAAGTTCACACGACTCAAAAAGCGGCCGGAAAGGATTTCAGTTATATTTTTCCCGGCATTTCAGGATTAAAATTGTTGATCAGCAGGGTTTCTCCCATGCCAATATAACAATCCCCCTTTACCAAAACGTAAATAAAGAGGAGGTGAAAAGCATAAAAGCTTTCACATATAATTTAGTGGATGGCGAAGTTGTGAAGACGAAACTTGAAAAAAGGGATATTTTAACCGAACAAACTACCGACCATCAGTTTACGGAGAAGTTTGCCATGCCCAATGTAAGGGAAGGATCCATTATAGAGGTTGAATACACAATCCTTTCCGACTTTTACTTAAATCTGAGAGATTGGTATTTTCAGCGTGACATTCCTGTATTGCAGAGTGAATATCATGTAAATATCCCTGAATACTTCAGCTATAGTCAAACGCAAAAAGGTTATTTCCGGATTGATCAGGAAAACGATTCAAAGATCACCGATTTAACCATCACCTATACACAGGCGGCGGAAGGCGTTTCTGTTCAGGAAGGCACTTACACCGGCAACTACACTTACAGGGAAGACATTTACCGCTTTTATGCCCGCAATATCCCTGCGTTTACCGATTACAGCTATTTAAGAACCGCAGAAAATTATCTCTCAAAAATAGAATTTGAGCTTCTGTATATCAAATACCCTGAGACTCCGATACATTATTATTCAACGGATTGGGAAAAAATAAACGGGAATCTGCTGCAACATGAGAAATTTGGAAACGAATTAAAAAAAACGGCTCATTTAAAACAGGATATTGAACAGTTAAAGAATTCAAATAAAGAGGGCATAGAACTGGTGGACCATGTTTTTCACTTCATTGCCAAAAAACTAAAATGGAATGGCATTAAAAATACATACGTTTCGACCTCTTTAAGCAAGACGTATAATGAAGGCACGGGAAACAGCGCCGACATCAACCTGAACCTTACCTTGTTGCTGAAAGAGCTGGGGTTTACCGCTTATCCGGTGATCCTGAGCACAAGGGACCATGGCATCATACATCCGGCGCATCCCTCGGCAAGCAGCTTTAACTATGTAATTGCACTGGTTAAGACCGGTGATGACGAATACCTTCTTGATGCCACAGAACCGTATTCCGGGATAAATCTGTTGCCGGTGCGTTGCCTTAACGATAAGGGACGAATTGTTGACGAAACAAACAGCAATTGGATCAACCTGATGAATATGAAGCCCTATTCTGCAGTGGAGAGTTATAAATTCAAAATGGATCAGGATTTTTCCATGAATGGAGAATGTGAAAAAAAACTAAGAGATTATGCCGCCTATTTATTGAAAAAGGAGGTGACAAGGCATGGTGATACAAGCGGGTATTATGATTATATGAAAGAAAAACAACCCCAGGGCTTTGCTCCTGATCATTACAAAATAAACGGTCTGGACAGCATCCATTCAGGGGTTAAAGTTTCCTGCACCCTGTCGCAGAAGAATTATGTGGAAAAGGCCGACAACATCGCCTTCTTTTCGCCGGTATGCCAGCCGTTTCTCACCGAAAACCCCTTCCCGTCAGAAACGCGTGAATACCCTGTTGAATACGAATTCCCCTGTTCCATAAAACAAGTGTACTTTTTTGAAATCCCCGAAGTCTTTGAAATATCTGAAATGCCTGACCCATTGAGCATACAGATGCCTGAAGGCAAAGCAAAATATGTATTTAAAATTAACCGGGCGGGAAACACCCTGACTGTAATATCGCAGTTTTCAATCAATGAAGTTCTCTTTCTGCCCGATGAATATGAATCTTTGAAAAACTTTCATAAAATGATCATCGATAAACAAAGAGAGTTGATTGTGCTGAAGCAGACCGAATAATTTTCGTGAAAACGTGAATGACCTTTCAAAATAAACGAAAAAAAAATCAACAATCCCGGATTGCAATGACAGACAAAACCCTCATATCCACCATCCTCTTTCATCTATGCTTTATTATATGGGTTTCGGGTCAAAATAAATTTGATGTAAGGCATATTCCCGACTCCCTGATGTTGAAATCAAATGCGGTAATAAGAGAATACAAAACAGTATATAACAGAACATCAGAGGAAAAGTACACAAAAACAGTCAGTTATGTTGTTACGGTTTTGAATCAAAAAGGCAACCCTGCCTCCCGGCTTGAAATTCATTACGACAAAGACAAAAAAGTGTCCGGGATCAAAGGCTGTGCTTACGACAAACAGGGATTCCCTACATGGAAACTCGACAAAAAAGATGTGAAGGATTACGCAGTCAATGACCATTATACCTTATACAGCGATCAAAGGACGAAATACTTTAATCCTGTGGCAGGCCAATATCCTTATACCATAGAATACGAATATACTCTTGAGTGTAAAGGCATTGTGGCATTTGACACCTGGCTTCCGAATTCAGGATTTGGCATATCGGTACAGGAAGCGGAGCTCATATTTAACACCCCCAAAAAGTGGGATATTAAATTTCTCGGATTGAACTATCCTTTTAATTCAGAAATGGATACCACAGGTGAAAGTGTCACCTGTCACTGGAGCGTAAAAAACATTCCCGCCATCGGTTATGAGCCGTTTTCACCTGTGATGACAGATTATTTTCCATCCATACTGCTATCCCCGGATTGTATTGCATACGAAGGCACGAGGGGAGACTTCTCTTCCTGGACGGAATACGGCAAATGGGTTTATTCGCTGATAAAAGACAAAGACCAATTGCCGCAGGAAACAACAGATTTTATTAAGAGCCTGACAGATACAATCCATGCCGGAAAAGAAAAAATCAAAGCCGTATACCGGTTTATGCAATCCAAAACAAGATATGTCAATATCGCTTATGGCATCGGCGGCTTTCAACCTGTAAGCGCTGCTGAGGCAGATGAAAAAGGGTATGGCGATTGCAAAGCTTTATCCAATTATACCAAGGCTTTGTTAAACTGCATTGGTATTGAAGCGTTTTATACTGAAATCGGTTCAGGCAGCATTCAGGAGATCAGGTATCCGGAATTCACCAGCGCAAACCAGACAAATCATGTGATTTTATGCGTACCTAACGATGGAGACACCCTTTGGCTCGAATGTACAAGCCGGAATATCCCGGCCGGGTATATAGGGGCAGATAATTCGGACAGGCTGGCATTGCTGATCAAACCGGAAGGAGGCGTATTAGCCAGAACCCCGGGGCTTCCGGGTCATGAAAATCAGCGCATTTCCGGCATCACAATAAATATTTCCGACGACGGTAACGCAGAGTTCACTTTAAACAGCCTGTTTACAGGATACATGTTCGAAGACATCCTGGGGTTGATGAATCAGTCGCCTAAGGAACAAAAGGAATCGCTGTTGGAAAGATACGCCATAAACGGGTTAACCATCGCCGCTTTCCATACGGCAACCCTTTCGGATACCTCTGCAAAAGGTTTACTCCACATACAAGGGAACATTGATCGCTTTGTTACCAAAACCGGCCATCATGTTTTTTTCAGTCCCGGATATTTTCATTGGAATACGATGACTGACCTGATCGGAAAGGACAGAAAGCAACCTGTTTTTCAAAGACATGGTTTTACTGTGATTGACACAATACATATCATCCTGTCCGGCAGCTATGAAATAGAAAGTTGGCCTCAAAACACCGGAATAACCAGCGCTTATGGTGAATTCAATGCAATCGTTGAGAAAGAAGATGCAGGCATCCGTATAATAAGAAAAACAGTCATCAACAAAGGTACATACGGAGCAGAGTTATTCCATGAGATCAACGATTTTCTGACGAGGGTAAATGACTTTGAAAAGCAAAAAATCATTGCGACGCAAAAATAGTAAACATCCATTTCCGCAGACGTTCAATAAGGCAATACTATGCTCTGCATAACCCTGGCGCACGGGAAAAATGATTTAAGCGACGAACAGATCAGGCAATTGGAAAAGAGTGCAATCCTTGTGTAGCACATAAGAGGTGTTGAAAACTTTTTTAATAATAATCCTGTTTGTAATCTGAAAATTATTAAATTTGACACAATATGTCAACTGAAATTATGTCAACAGAAACAATAGGCGGAAAGTTAAGGCACATTCGTGAAGAAAAAGAACTTCCATTGCGGAAAGTAGCTGCCTTGCTCGATATTGATGTCGCTATTTTGAGTAAAATGGAACGAGGCGAAAGGCGGCTGACTAAAGAAATCGTTCAGAAACTCGCCAAAATTTATAATTAGTGTCTGTCTTTAAACTCAGATTGTTAACAAATACTGGCAATCGAAAGAATAACAATAGAAAGTTCCGAGTAATTTCGAAT
>JAFGME010000280.1 GCA_016927695.1 Bacteroidales bacterium | reverse complement strand
TGGATCAGAAGGTCGATGTCGCTGGCGGGTCCCGCTTCGGTTGTTTTTGTGCTTCCGATCACGTAAATCCCCTTGATTCCGTACTTTTTCATGTCGGCTTTTTCAGCGATGAGCTCGCACATCCTCATTCTCCACCTCCAGTGCTCATCCCTGCCGGGATCCAGTATTTCATGGTTCTGAATGCGGACATTCTCTTCCTTTTCACTTTTAAGATATCTGAGGGTTTGCTGCAACCTTACGTTGAAGATATGAAGGCCGGTTCTGTGCGCAATATTATTCAGCAACTTCTGCTCCTCAGGTAAAAACTGGGTATCCTTTACCAGTTTCCTGAATTGCAGGTAATAAACCCTGATCTGCCCGGCGCGGTGCTGGTCAACAACGATGTCGGCCCCCTGGCTCCATTCCGTCTTCTCCCAGCCTTCCTCCCTGTATTCGGTTCCATCAAACTCAATACAGGCCTTGCATATTTCCGGGTATTGCCATCCTGAAGGGATTCTGGCGATGAGGTGCATAAAGAATTCAGGCAAAGGAAGATCCATTTTTATCACCTCTTCAACATTGTAAAGCGCCCTGAGCTCTTTCTCCCTCTCGCGCAGGGTAATGATTTTTCTTTCAAAATCGTATTCGCGTCCTAACATCTCTTCACAGGAATTTTACATGAATGACAAACAACAAATTTAACTGTATTATGCTATATACGAAATAATGCAGCCGATTATTTTAATATTTATATTGTTGACAAAGAAAAAGTTTTCTGCCCTGATCCTGTTTAAGTTACGAATACAAATCCTTGACCCTGACACAACTGATCTCAAAGGAATACAAAAATGTTTACTTTTGAAGCCCATTTGAATGTTGAGACATGATCACTTTTGAAGAGGCATTGGAAATTGTTGAGAAAGCCGCCATTGAGGCAGAGATTGAACAGGTTGATTTTACTGTGTCAACAGACAGAATCTTAGCCCGGGATGTACACTCCGACGTGGATATGCCCCCTTTCGATAAGTCGGCGGTTGACGGTTTTGCATGCAGAAAGGAAGACATCCGGGCTGAACTGGCCATCATCGAAACCATACCGGCCGGCAAATACCCTCAGAAGGCTGTCGGCAAAGGGCAGTGCTCGCGGATCATGACCGGCGCCCCTGTTCCGGAGGGAGCAGATACGGTGCTCATGGTGGAGGATATTGAATATACAGAGGAAGAAAGAATAAGGTACCTGAAAGAGAGTTCGAAAAGCAACATTTGTTACCGTGGCGAAGATGTGACCGGAGGCGCCAGGGTGCTCACAAAGGGAACAAGGATAAAGCCACAGCACATCGCAGTGTTAGCCTCGGTGGGATGTGTCAGCCCATGGGTGTACAGGAGGGTAAGATGCGGCATCATTTCTACCGGCGACGAAATCGTGGAGCCCGGACGTAAGCCTGTGCAGTCACAGATCAGGAACAGCAATTCATACCAGTTGTTAGCGCAGGCACAAAAAGCCGGCGCCGAGGCCACCTACTACGGCATTGCCGCCGACAATGAAGAGGGCACTGCAACCCTGGTCAGGAAAGCGCTTTCAGAAAATGATGTGGCGCTGCTCACAGGAGGGGTGTCTATGGGCGATTTCGACTTTGTTCCCAAAGCGCTGGAAGACCTTGGCGTGGAGATACTCTTTAAAAGCATTGCCGTCCAGCCGGGAAGACCAACAGTCTTCGGACGGAAAGAAAATCGTTACGTTTTCGGACTTCCCGGAAACCCTGTTTCTTCCTTTGTCCAGTTTGAATTGTTGGTGAAGCCTCTGCTGTATAAGCTGCAGGGCGCCAGGTATTCGCCTGTTCCGGTATTCCTGCCCATGGGAAAAGAATACCGGAGGAAAAAATCATCCAGGTTGTCGGTATTGCCCGTCAGGATCAATGAAAAAGGCGAGGTGATGCCACTGGAATTTCATGGTTCTGCGCACCTCAATGCGCTCACGGAGGCCGACGGGCTGATTTTAGTGGAAACAGGAAAAACCCTTGTGGAGAAAGGCAGCATAGTTCATGTACGACAGATTTAACCGGAAAATAAACTACCTCAGGATATCGGTGACCGACCGGTGCAACCTGAGATGCATCTACTGCATGCCTGAAGAGGGCATCAGGCTGCTGCCCCATGACGAAATACTCTCTTTTGAGGAGATATTCAGGGTGGCTGAAACTGCCGTTGCCATGGGGGTGGATAAGATACGGATCACCGGGGGCGAACCCCTCGTCAGGAAAAACATCACTGACCTCGTTTCCATGCTGGCAGGCTTGCCGGGGGTGAATGACCTTTCCATGACAACCAACGGAATCTACCTGGAGCAATATGCGGAAGCGCTTGCCGCAGCAGGACTTTACAGGGTGAACATCAGCCTCGACAGCATGGATCCCGAACGATACCGCCTGATAACGCGCACCGGCGATATTCATGATGTGCTGAAAGGCATAGATGCGGCGCTGCATGCAGGCCTCACCCCTGTGAAAATCAATTGCGTGATCAAAAAGTCGCCCCTGGAAAAAGACGCCCGTGACGTGGCCGCCTTCTGCCTGGAGAAAGGCCTTGAAATAAGATACATCATGGAGATGAACCTGAAAACGGGCAGTTTCTCCAAAGTGATCGGCGGCGAGGGCGGCGACTGCGCCTTCTGCAACAGGCTGAGGCTTACCGCCAACGGAAAAGTCAAACCCTGCCTTTTCAGCGACCTGGAATACGATGTCAGGACGATGGGGATCAGGGAAGCGCTCACCGCTGCCCTGGAAAACAAGCCGAAACATGGATCGGCCAACAAAACCAACGCTTTTTGCAACATAGGAGGATAAAAAAGATAACGCTATGAATAAAAAGCTCACCCATACCGACGACAAAGGGAAACTCAGTATGGTGGACGTCACTGCCAAACCCGAAGAGGTCAGGACCGCACGTGCCGAAGGAAAGATAAAACTCAGCCCTGAAACCATCCGGCTCATCAGGGACAATGAGATCAAAAAGGGGGACGTGCTGACAGTGGCCGAGGTGGCGGGGATACAGGCGGCCAAAGCAACGCACACTCTGATACCGCTTTGTCATCCGCTGCCCGTTACAAAAGTGGATGTCAAAGCAGATGTCACCGGCGAAGGGGTCACGGTTATTTCCATGGCCCGCTGTACAGGCCGCACGGGCATTGAGATGGAGGCGCTCACTGCCGTTGCCGTAGCGCTCCTCACCGTGTACGACATGTGCAAGGCCGTAGACAAAGAGATGGAGATCACGGGCATTACACTCCTTGAAAAAACAAAAGGGACTGCGTGATACCCTTTTTCTCGCGGTCCCGAGGATTCGGGACGCGGAGGCTTGCGCGGAGTTGCGCAGAATAAGGTTTTGCTCCCGTAACAGACGATTCCTGGATATATACCATGAATCAGGAACACCTCCTTTTTAAAATAACCTGCCCT
>JAFGME010000279.1 GCA_016927695.1 Bacteroidales bacterium | reverse complement strand
TTTCGTCAGTTTTAAAATTCAGACATTTATCGTCTGAAATATGCTGATCTGTAAGATTTTGCTTCGCCTGCCTGTCATGCCTTCGACGTGTCTTCCTCCAGGAAGGCAGATAAATCGTTGGACAGGCAGACAGGCAAAATCAAACAGCATCAGTATAGCCTGTTCCAATACCCCTGAACCTCACCCGGAGCAGCAACAATCCCTTCCGCACTACTTATATATGCCAAGGACTGGCATTCAGGAAATTAGTAAACCCCTAATCAAGCTTTACAACCTTTATGGTTTGCATGGGTAAACCCGTTCGTTTGATTTTCAGGATGTAGAATCCCGCGGGCCAGGACAGAGCTGATATTTCATGTCTGCAGGAGGCAATAGGCTCCGTCACCATCAAAACGCCTTGATTATTATAGACCTGTATCACTCCGCCACAGACGGTATTCATGCATAAAACCAATTTATCACTGAATGGATTGGTAAGGGTAATATCGCTTGACTCAGCTATTATTTCTACGGAGGTAGCCATTGTGTCTGGATAGATAGTGCAATCGTAATTCCATGGATCAAGTTCCACAGGATCGCCGGGAATCATTTCCTTACCTTCAAAACCTGAGAAACCGGGACCATATCGCCGGATTTTGAACTGTGAAATGTCATTTGGAGGTTCTCCCTGGGAAATGGGGCCAAACAGGTTAACAGGACTACGATATTCCCAGACTATCTCTTTATCCTCATAAGTAACTTCTGTAAACGTCCCTCCCGGGCCTTCACAGATCAAGGTGTTGCCGTTGGGTAACCGCTGTGATCCTGAGATGTTCTTGCCGAACAAAGTTGAGTCCAGATAAATCCAGTCATGGGTTTCCGGTCCAAAGGCTTCATCTCCCGGATCGGTGTAGAAACCCGGAGCATCAAACGGCGGATTAAAAACAAGAACTGAAGACTGCTGACTGGTATGTTGATTATTAAAAACCAGTATTTTCCCTCCATCCGGATAATCATCAGGTATCCAGGTCGGATCATGCATATAATAAAGTATCTGATCATTGCTTCCCCCCCTGCCATAGGCTTCCGGATTGCCCCACCGGTATAACAGGTCACCGCCTTTACCATAAATGCCACCAGTACTGCCGGCAGCCTCCACGGTAGTAGTGCTGTGGTCAATAATCCAAACTTCGCTGTAATTCCGTACTGAGATGAGTATCTGGTCAAGATCGGCATTATAATCAATGCTGTTGACATGCATCCAGTCTTTAATGTCTCCGGGTACGGGGACTGACTCGTCGTTGTAGTTTATATCAATTCTTTCAGGGTGATCGGTGACAACGCCGAAGTTTTCCATACCTGGATCAAAATCCTGGATCAAATGGTCCCATGAACTCCATTCCCATACAATATTTCCACTCCCCGGTTCAATTTCAAGAATATGATCCATCCATAGCTCCCCGCCCTGCAGCATTGAAGGATCCTTGCCCTTTGCGATGGCTTCAGCTGCGGAATATTTAACCCAGGCAATGATCAGGAAATTACCATTTGGCATGGGGGCTATATCATGATGCTGATGATGCTGGCTATCATGGTATTCAAACTCCCACAGGAGATCACCCTCCCAGGAATAACAATCTACAATTCCGCACATGCCCCCTCCCTGGAAATTAGCGGATTGAACAACACCCGTTCGAATCATGCTGCCATCATCAAGAAGGTAGGCCATATAACTGTCATGGTCGCCACATTCCCATTGATTGACCTTATAGCCACAATTACCGATCAGGTATACATGATTATAACCGGTGGGTGCAAACAGGGTATAGCCATTGAAGGA
This sequence comes from Bacteroidales bacterium, assembly GCA_016927695.1. Classification (GTDB taxonomy): domain Bacteria; phylum Bacteroidota; class Bacteroidia; order Bacteroidales; family JAFGHD01; genus JAFGHD01. Next base: position 2,688 of record JAFGME010000279.1, on the reverse strand, counting down.
AAGACTGTCGTTCAGGAATATCCCAACCGTTTGGGTTTGTGCTTCAACTGAATGAAAACGAAGAACTATCAGTAACAGAAATAGAAAACGTTCAATATTCATTTGGTAAATGATTAGTTGAGGACTATCTTTCTTATTATTTGGTCTGAATCAATTTCTATTTTTATGAAATAAAATCCTGAAGGGAAATGATGCACGTCGAATTCATGGAGATTCAGACCAGCTGGAGAATAGCCGGAATACAACAATCTCATTTCATTTCCATAAATATCCATCAACCTTATTGTAACATTCGAGTTTTCCTTTAGGGAATATTCCAGTTTGATCACATCCGACGCGGGTACCGGATAAACTTTAACCTTAGCCAATGACAGTTCCCCGATGTCCTGTCCGCAGCCGTCGTTACCCAGGGAATCGGTGATTGAAAAATATTCGGGACTTATGGCATAAACTGAAGACTCGTCTACTTTTGTTACCCGGATTCGGTATTTGCATCCAATTTCAGTTTCAACAGGGATGGTCCATTTATATGCCCCGTCACTATCAGTGGTATCGATCATAATGGCCGTTGAATCAGTAAGCAGTTCAATGACAACCTGATCTGCGAAATTATCTTCCCATTCGATGAAATAATCCAATCCGTATTCCCATTTTGTTTCTGCAGCCGGTTCAACAACACTTACCTGTGAGTTTGCAGCATGAAATACAAATACTTCAGACCAGTCGCTCTCCATAGTGTCCTCATAGTCCAGGGCAAAAGTCTTTATCCTCCAGTAGTATGAGGTGTTGTTTTCGCATTGAAATCCGAAATGGGTTTCTGTCACGCTATCATTTTCATAGACAACACTGTTAAAATCCTCATCTGTAGCAATCTGTATATTAAAATAGTTAAAAAATCCCTTTGGTGACCATTCCAGGGATTGAATTTCGGAAAAATGCACAACCGCCTCGTTCTTTGGACTGGTCAGCATTGGCTCAAATACAATGGTCTCCAGATCCTTGAATCCAAATGCAAATTCACTTTTATCCGTTCCTTCAAGAACAACCTGAGCCATGAGTAGACCGGTAACGAAATTGTAGGATGTGTTCAGGGGGATAAAGTCGCCTTGGCCTTCGGATTGTCTGAAATATACAGTGATATCTTCGGGATTTTCAAATTCGAAGATGCCGGTGTCAAAGAAAATATTCCCGGTAAAATAGAAATAAGCAGGATCCATGGTCACCCGTTGGGCTGTTAACATGGGGTCTTTACCAGAAAAGCGGGGGAATACGGGTGCCTGATCGAATGTGGCAACGACGAGTTCATTATATCCCCCACCTGACATGGAGGTTATTTCAACCTTCACACCTGTGTCAAGGGTATCTCCCTGTAAAAATCCGTAGGTGTTCCCCAGACCAAGCTCGGTAACCAGTGCTTCCGCAATTTCCCAGTCGCCCATGGGAAACCTGAAAGCCCGGTAGCTTTCCACCTCAGGGTTATTGAAATAGACTTCAAACAGAATGTTCCCGTCCATATCAATTTCCGTACATGTCGGAATGGCATCTCCGCTTGCCCCGCCCCATCCTATGATGGTATTACCATTCGGCAATCGGTATGCATTTCCCCGATGCCAGGCTCCAATATCAATAGGATAGGCATATGTCCATACCAGTTCTGCGGTTTTATTTACTTCATCGATCATGAACTCGTGGACTTCGGAATTCTTGTTGGGGCCTGTCCTGCCTGCGTTATCATAAACAAGAAAGTTCCCGTTTTCAAGCCTGTAAATTGCATGACCGGTTACATAACCGACACCATCTGTACTATCCACGCCGATAAAAGAGAACTCGTTTTCACTGCCGCCAAGATGCCACATGATCTCACCGTTCGAACGGTTCAGTTTTTTGGTAAAGCTGGGGGAAGCAAAAATGATATTCCCATCAATATCCAGATTGATGGTATTCAGATGGAAAGCGCTCACGGTTTGCTGGTCTGCCCTGTTCCAGTCATATTCTTCAGGTGTGTAATGGTCCCACGTCCTCCATTGGAAAACCACTTCTCCGGCATCATCAAGTTCCTGGATAATGCCACCTGAAACTTTCGCATCAGGGTACCCCCCTTCCACGATATCACTTAAATCCATCTGGGTCATATAATACCCGAACATTAAAACGTGTCCGTTGGGCAGGATCTGGAAATCATGGGCTTCGGCCACATAACCGTTTTTCAGTTGAACCGAATCCAGCACATTCATATCCTGATCGAGTATCAAGTGTATGCAATCCCCTCCACCTGTATAGGAATGATGTTCAATGAACTGGGCATAGGACAGCAATCCATTGGGTTGCATCTTGAAATCGTAAGAATAGTCATCCTGCAACTTTTTGTATTTCTGGATATTTCCTTCGTTGTCCAGCATAAAAACGTAATAACCGACACTATCCACATCTGCAGAAACAGTTAAAAAAACGTTTCCCGGAGCTGTTTCACCATAAATCTCAGTTGTGATTTCAGGGAAATCTTCCGGTATCTGACCGAATCCAATGGTGGAACAAACAGTGAACAGACTTGCAACAATGAAAAAAAATTTAAAATTCATAGCGTAAGGGATTTAGTATGTTTCTAATAGATTTTCCCAATAAAAAAACCAACGAAGGTTTAATTTGTTCATCAAATAATCATCGTGATCAACTTTGTCTTTACTGTTG
>JAFGME010000278.1 GCA_016927695.1 Bacteroidales bacterium | reverse complement strand
CTGGTGCACGGGATAGCAAAAGAGGAGACTGTGATCTTGAAAAATAGCTAAGCATGAACAGAGAAGCTGTTCAACATCAGTACGGTTGCAACCAATTGACTGCTTTCACCTCTCATTTCTGTAATTTTCCTCCTTTTCAATACTGTATTTCCCTGAAGCAGCGAATCTCAAACATCAATTAAGATCTTTCCCACCAGGTAACATACCGCTTTACCGCCAATCCTCACCCTGTCATTGCGCAGTTCGCACCACAACCGTCCGCCTCTTGCCGACAATTGCCTGGCAGTGAGCCTGCTCTTTCCGGTTCTTTTCGACCAGTAAGGAATCAGTGAAGTGTGCGCCGATCCGGTAACCGGATCTTCATTGATCCCAACCGAAGGGGCAAAAAACCTGGAAACAAAATCCACGTCCTCTCCCGGAGCGGTCACCATCACCCCCCTTGCCCCAGAGGATTTGACCTGTTCGAAATCGGGTTTTATGTTCATGATTTCCTCCGCATTTTTGTAAACCAAAAGGTAATCTGTCCTGCCCCTGAATATTTCCAGGGGAACTGCACCGATCGCTTCAATCAGGTTCTGAGGCGGCGCTGAAGGAGCCAGCGTGTCGGCGGGGAAATCCAGTATATACAGATCATCCTTTTTCTCCACTGTAAGCACTCCTCTTTTCATTGATTTGAATGACAGAATTATTTCATTCTTCTCATAAAAGCTGAACAATACAAAAGAAGTTGCCAGGGTGGCATGTCCGCACAACTCCACCTCTGCAAGCGGTGTGAACCAACGGATTTCATAATCACGGCCTTTTTTCACAACAAAGGCTGTTTCAGAGAGGTTGTTCTCCATCCCGATCTTTTGCATAACGGCTTCGGGCAGCCACTCATCCAGGATGCAGACGGCCGCGGGATTTCCCGTGAAAAGCCCGTCGGCAAAGGCATCCACCTGGTAAAAGGGTATTTCCTTTTTCATAAACAGAAATTAAAATATGGCCAAAGTTAATCAAACTAAAAAAAATTTTTGTATTAGGAAAAGATTTTGTATAATTTTACATATCCAAACATAAACACAGGAGAATCATGAGAACCTTCATTAAAAAAACCGGTAGAATGCCATTCAGGGCATGGGTGTTTCATTTATTAGCCGCAATTGCTTTTGTGGGGAATATAAATGGACAGGACACCATTCATGTAGAGGTAAGGTGTCTTGCGTGCATCTCCACGGGGGGATCCAATCCGTACTATGATTTCAGGATAGAAGTGTCGGCTTTGGAACCGGAAACTTACTTCGGCGATGCCATGCTTTTTATGTTCTATAATGATACAGTTTTTGGGCACAATGTTGTTCAGAAACAACACATCAGTTTCATGCCCGGGTCTTTATTAACCGGGGACCTGGCTGGCACGCCATTATATAATATTTATGGACCCTATGATTACCAGATCAATGAGTTTTCCGTGCTGGTCGCATGTAATTTCTTTGTTGGCAATCCCATGTATTCCAACATCATACCTTATGGAGATTGGGGAGGGATGATATACTTCAATATGGATATAATAAATACGGTTCAGGTTCAAAAACTGGCATACATTGACCAGGAAAAAACCGGCTTTTCCCCTTTCAATCCGAATTATCCGAATGCCTATATTGATGTCACATACTATGACTGCGGTTGTGATCCGGAAGTCAATACTCCCCTTATGTTTATTGATGCCCGCGTAATGCTCGAGGGTCCTTACAACAGCAATGATTTGAAGATGGAAACCCATCTTACACAGGCAGGCGTGTTGCCAGTGTTTCAACCCTTTAATACCAATCCCTGGAATTATTTCGGAAACGAGCAAATAAGCGGAAACAACCAAAACATAGTAGACTGGATACTTATGGAAGTCAGGGAAAGCGCTTTTGGCGCTGATTCTGCTTACTCAGGTAATATAATTGGCAGATTTGCCGGTATTCTGCTGGATAACGGATCGATAGTAAACCCGGATGAAAGCGATCTCGAAAAGATGCCTTATATCGAAGCCGAAGCCAACGACAGCGCATACCTTGTGCTTCACCACCGCAACCACACCGCGGTAATGTCCTCCGTCTCCCCCATGAAAACCCAATATTGCAACAGCGCTTTTTACACCTACGACTTTACTTCAAACAAGGATTCTGTGTACGCCGGGATCAACTCTGTAAAAGAAGTTTCGCCCGGTGTATGGGCCCTTCGCGGAGGTGACGGGAACAGCGACGGGGTTATTTCCAACCAGGATAAAGTAGATGTCTGGGCCGCAGGCGCCGGAAAATCGGGTTACTTTTACGGGGATTTCAACCTCAACGGTGAAGTGGACAATGCCGACAAAATGGACATCTGGTGGTACAACGCCGGTACAGGATCGCAGGTTCCGGAATGATACCCAATGCAAACAATAAACAATATCCATAACAACACATTAACACCTGCAGGCATGAAAAAACTTTTCCTCTCAGTATCCTTATCTCTGGTATGGCTTTTTGCCCTGAGCCAGCCACCACAAGCTTTTAAATATCAAAGCGTTATCAGGAACAATGCGGGAGAAATAATTCAAAACCAGGCCATAGGCGTCCTCATCAGTATCCATAACATCATTCCGACCGGGAATATCATTTACCAGGAAACCTTTTCCTCAACCACCAACAATTTCGGATTAGTGAACCTCGAAATTGGCAACGGAACACCAACCATAGGAACGTTTTCGGCAATAAGCTGGGGTAACGGTGCCAGGTTCATGGAGATTGAAATTGATCCTGACGGGGGTACCAATTACACTTCAATGGGAACCTCAGAACTGCTTGCCGTTCCCTATGCACTTTATGCCCGTCAATCCGCTGATTCACACTGGGGGCTCAATGGCGCCAACGTTTATTATAATAGCGGAAAAGTGGGTATAGGAACAAACACTCCAAACAATAAAGTAGAAATTAACGGCAACAATACCGAGGCAGGATTGAGGGTTGCCTGGGGGCCGGACTATACCGGTTTATTTGGCGAAATCAAACATGCCGGTAGCGGTGGTTTACTGATCAACAGCAATGCCGGAGGCGGTTGGGCCGATATGGGTTTTCAAACTGACGGAACAACCAGGATGTTCATCGAAAGTGCGGGTAATGTCGGTATCGGGACAACATCTCCTGATAACCGCCTGGTGATTAAATCCCCCGGAGGAGGGGATGTTTTGAAAATCTTAAATAACACTGACAATACCCTGGCCAAGTTCAGGCAAACCGGAAACGGCTCCGGGGCATTGTATCTTTATGACGGTTCCAACAACAACACTGTATTTCTGTACGGGCTGGGTACCAGTTTTATCAATGGTGGCCCCCTGGGGCTGGGTGCCTCCAGTGTTTCAAACGCCAAATTACAGATCGAAGGCGCCGGGACCTATGATGCAATCATGAAAATGAACAATACCGGCACAAACGGGGCCAGTTTCTTCATGGGATCAACCAATAGCGTTTGGGGTGGCGGAGCCAACCAGGACCTGTTTGTCATGGGGCACGGTGCGCCAGCCAGTGCAAATATTGATCTGGTTATTAGCCCTTTAGGCTATGTCGGAATAGGGACAACCACCCCGACCGCTCCGCTTCACGTTAATTCCGGGTTATTATATTCAATATACGGTTCAAATTCAAGCCCTAACGGAAGAGGTGTTCACGGAACAGCAGAAAACGGATACGGGGTAGTGGGTCATACAGCCATCGGCTATGCCGGATATTTTCTGGGAGAGGTTTATGTGGCAGGAACTCTCGGAAAAGCAAGCGGTTCATTTATTATAGATCACCCGCTTGATCCGGAGAACAAGCTGCTCCGTCACAACTTTGTCGAATCGCTTGAAAACCTGCTGATATACAGGGGAAAAGTGCAACTGGATGTCAATGGAAAAGCAATGGTCAATATGCCCGATTATTTCATTGCACTTGCTATGGAAAATGAAGCAACGGTGCAACTGACCCCGGTTGGGAAATCCCAGGCTGAATTAAAATATGAATTCAGTTATGAATGGTCCGGTTCATTCGATCAATTTATTATTTATGGAGAACCCGGGAGGCAGGTTTCATGGATGGCGCTTGCCGACAGGGATGATCCGGTGATCCATGAATTCGGCCGACCGGTTGAGGAAGAGAAAAGCGATGACAACAAACTTTGCAAAAAAGGGAAGTTGATTTATCCGAAAGCTTATGGTTATCCCGAAACAATGGGCAGAGACTATGAGATGACTCAAAATACGAAACACTAATTTCAAAAAACAGAGTATGAAAAGAATTATTATTACAAACCTGATGCTGGTGTTATTATTACCAGTTTTTTCACAACCCCCGCAAGCTTTCAAATATCAGGCAGTGGTAAGAAATGCTGCTGGTGATCTGATTGCTGATCAAAACGTTAGTTTCAGGGTAAGCATCCGTGATGGAAGCCCCACTGACGCTGTGCTATACCAGGAAATCCACTCAGCCATAACCAACCAGTTTGGCCTGGCAAATTTACTGATCGGGGAAGGAACACCTGTCTCAGGTGATTTCACCAGTATTGATTGGGGGAGCGCTGAAAAATACCTAAAAATGGAATGCGATCCGGCAGGAGGAACAGCATATGTGGAAATGGGAACCTCTAAACTGCAAAGTGTTCCTTATGCCTTATTTGCAGGCCGGTCGAACGATTCTTTCTGGGAGCATAATGGCAACAATATATTTTACAACAATGGATATGTCGGGATTGGGACATCAAATCCTGTTGCGGAGCTGCATGTTTTCGGAGGCGGGCTCTTCCGGGGTGATCAGGCAGGAATTGGAATCGGCACCGGTACAAACGTTGGGTATCTGAGCTATACTGACACTTATGGGGGATTCACAAATATGTTACTACAATACGGCAAAACAATATTTAACGGAACTGTTGGAATCGGCTCTACAGATCCGCAATATTCTGCCCTTCAGATTGAAGGCAGCGCGACTTATAACGGGGTGCTCCGGCTTATAAACACCGGGCCGGGCGGAGCTGACTTTTTTCTGGGTTCAACCAGCGATGCCTGGAGCGGGGAAGAAAACAGGTTTATGATGGGTCATGGAACACCTGCCCCCTATAATGCAGACATTACAATCAACGAAGAAGGAAAAGTTGGAATCGGCGAATCCACACCGGCTTACCAGCTTCACGTAAAAGGTCCTGCATATGATAACTGGCTGGTTGGTTTTCACAATACCAACACCAGTTCAGCCGCTCATGGTTTGGTAGTCCGTGCCGACGGTGGCGATCCCTTGCTGGTTCAGAATTCAAGTGGCACGATTATTAATGCCAAACACAGTCAGTTTGTAGGGATTCATACAAGTACCCCATCCACCAACCTGGTCGTGAAATCCTCCGGATACACCCATGGGCTGCAAGTTTTGTCAAGTGATGATGACCTTATTTTCAGGATACGTCAAAACAGTGATGGTTCCGGAACAGCTTATTTGTATGACGATAGCGGAAATCCTAAAGTAGTGTTAAGCCCTGGTGGTATAAGCAGTTTTATGGGAGGTAAAGTAGGTATTGGATTGGAAAATCCTTTGGCTCGCTTAGAAGTCAGTGGCGAAAATGCTGAAACCGGAATATTTGGCAGTTCCGGTAGTGGCAGTGGAGTATGGGGAGCCTCCGGTACGGGTTTTGGCATATATGGACAAAGTACATTAAGTTGGGCGGGATATTTTTCAGGAAATGTTTATGTTTCAGGAACACTTGCCAAAGGCGCCGGCTCCTTTGTCATTGACCACCCCCTCGATCCTGAGAACAAGCTCCTTCGTCATAATTTTGTGGAATCGCCCGAAAACCTGTTGATTTACAGGGGAAAAATACAACTTGACAAGAATGGGAAGGCCAAAGTAGAACTCCCTGATTACTTTGTCGCTCTGGCACAAGAAAATGAAGCAACTGTAACCCTGACATGCATTGATGTACCATTTCTCACTGCCTACCAATGGGAAAACAATGGTTTTATAATATTTGGAGAGGCAGAAAAATCAGTGTCATGGGTGGTATATGCCGATCGCGATGACCCTGTAATTCATGAATTGGGCAGACCGGTCGAAGAGGAAAAAGGCGGAGAAAATACTTTATGTGAAAAAGGAAAGCTTCTTTACCCAAGAGCTTATGGGTACCCTGAGTCGGCCGGGAGGGATTATGAAATTCATAAGCTGGCCGGGGAGAGCAAGTCAAAATAAATTAGAAATTATACCATCATGACTTCGGTATCCCGGTAAAAAATCCTTTCCGGCATATCGTCCCCCACTTTCTGCCGTTTACTAAATAGCGGTTGAAAAGGGCTGTGCAGTGTTGTAAATTTGTTCAAAATCAGTTTCTTAAATAAAAAATTTGATCCGATGAAAACACTCGCCTCTCTCTCAGCCACAGTTTTGATGCTACTGTCATTCGCATTGCAGGCCCAAAACATTGCCATCACCGATGATGCTTCCTACACTGCCGATAATTCGGCCATGCTGGATGTAAAATCCACCTCCAAAGGCCTTCTTATACCGAGACTTACCACCAGCGAGAGAAACTCCATTTCAAGTCCGGCTACAGGATTGATGGTGTACGTTACAACCGACAACACCTATTATTATTATGACGGAGCTTCATGGGTATCCCTTCTGAACTCCAACTCTCCACCTTCAGCTTATGCACAGGTATTCACCGTGGCACAATCGGGGGGAGACTTCACCACCATTACTGCAGCAATGGGCGCCTGTGTTGCTCCCGGCGTGAATAACCGGTATCTTATCCGCGTTATGCCTGGCGCCTACCCTGAAAACGTGGTCTGCAAACAATATGTCAGGCTGCAGGGCGCGGGAAAATACACATGCCACATTAATGGAATGGTAACAGCTGCCGACAGTTGCACCATCGAAGGATTTTACATCGATGGCGGCATTGTCTGCCAGAACACCTCCCCCACCATCATGGAAAACATCATCGGCAACAAGGCCGGTAATGGCATTGACGTTTTCCCGCCTGCCAATCCGTGGATCATGCAGAATGAAATTGCGGACTGTGAAGGATGGGGCATACACTGCAACGGCTGGGACGCTTATGCCTGGATCATTGGAAACAAGATTCAGGGAAACTCCCTCGGAGGGATACGGTGCACCAACTCATCTCCTACGATCAGCAATAATATGATCCTCGAAAACCATCATTACGGCATATACCTGATCGGGGCATACGGAGCCCCGGCAGAACCCACAATCGACGACAACCAGATCGGCCTTACCGATCCGGATATGAACGGGGTTGGAATTTTCATGATGGGTTTTTGCGAACCCCGCATTATGAGTAATGATATTTACGTAAATTATACCGGGATTGAGATACGTCCCAACACCCAACCTGCCGTACAGGCCAACAACATCAACTACAACCACGGATACGGGATCAGGAATTACTCAAACGGAGCCTCCAAGCCGGTCGCCATCAAAGGAAACATGATCCACAGCAGTACCCTGATCGGGCTTGAGGTGGTCAATTCCTCCCCCATTGTGACACATAACAACATCAACCTTAATGTTACCGGTGTGGATGTCCAATACCAGGGCCCGGCTGTTCCCATGATCAGCCTGAATGTATTTGATACCCGCGTTATGATCGGAGGTATTCCTGCTGCCGGCCTGTACAATGTGACCAGTGCCGGCCTGGCCATCATACCATAAAGCCACCATGATATTCCACCGGAACCGCACTGCGGTTTATCATTTGCCGGGCAGGCCTGAGGGCCTCCCGGTTTTTTTATATTGTGACTTTTCAGTTCTTTTGGGTAGTTCACCCGGTTAAACATATTCAGCCTGCCTGACCTGAAATTTTCACTTGACAAGTTCGTAGATTTTCCTTACATTTATCCCGCCAAAACACTACGGGTGGCAACAAAAGTTTCAACAGGGGCCAATGCCCCGGCGGGTTGTTTTTTATGGATGCGTAACTTAGACACACACAGTTACGCAATTCTGAGTTTATTGCTCTATGCGGCTTTTATCCTCCACAATCTCGTTTCACATACAATGAAGATTTCCTTGAACTGTATCCGGGGATGGGGTTCACATAATGGTTTGTGCCTTCGGACGAGGCTATTGATAAGCCCAAATCATGGAAAATGAATTCGTAAACCTGAAAAATAAAAAAACAATGAAAAAACATGTTAAAAATATCAGTATATGTCTTTTAATATTGGCTTTTATTCCTTTGATATCACCGGCCCAGGAGCTTGTTCAAACCATTGATACCCTGGCGGACAACTCCGCCATAATAACCTTGAAACGGACAGATGGTAAATTCTACAGCAGGTTCAGGAAAATG
>JAFGME010000277.1 GCA_016927695.1 Bacteroidales bacterium | reverse complement strand
TCTATGAGAGCTGGGAGGAATGTAAAAAGCAGATCGAAGGCTTTGCGGGGGCCGTTTATAAAAGTTTTACAAGCAGAGAAATGGCAGAAAAAGCTTACTCAGGAAATGCCCGTGATTTCCTGAAAACGGATGCCCGGAAGCTTGAGTTTGAAAACGACCCTGAACTCGTCCGCCTGGCAGGAAGGCCTGTTTTGGAAAGCCTTTCGGTGGACGCCGCCTGCAGCGGAAACCCGGGAAAGATGGAATACAGGGGGGTTTATACCCGGAACGGAAGGGAGTTGTTCAGGAGCCGTGTTTATCCGAAAGGCACCATTAATATCGGGGAATTCCTTGCACTGGTGCATGCATTGGGATACCTGCACAACAAAGGGAGCCATATCCCCATATATTCAGATTCGCGTAATGCCATAAAATGGGTGCGGGAAAAGAACATCAAAACCAAACTGGCCAGGGACAATGAAACGGAACATCTGTTTACCATGGTCGACAGGGCGCTGGCCTGGCTGAAGGATCATGATTGCGATAACGAGATACTGAAATGGAAAACGGAATACTGGGGGGAGATACCTGCCGATTTCGGGAGGAAGTAGATTATTTTGAGCTGTATGCCAGCGAAGCGACGAATATTTTCACCCCTTTGATCTCGAGCAGCTTTTGGGCGCATGCTTCCAGGGTGGAGCCGGTGGTGATCACATCGTCGATGAGCAGTATGTTTTTACCTTCGGCCCTTGCCGGATCGCTGACCTCAAAAATCTCGCTGACGTTCTCCCAGCGGTTATAACGCGATTTACGGGTTTGTGTGTCTGATGCGCTTTTCCGGGTGAGCAGTGTGCAGTCCACCGGTTTTGAGAGCGCGATGGAGATTCCTCTTGCGATGATTTCACTCTGGTTGAAGCCCCTTTTTCGTTGCTTTTTCTCATGAAGAGGCACGGGGATGATCAGGTCCACAGCCTGCATCTGATGGCAGTTTTTCAGATCGTGACCGTACAGTTCGCCCAGAAAGCTGCCGATTTCGCGCACTCCTTTGTATTTGAAACGGTGGATCAGGGTTTGCACCCTGTTTCCTTTGCGGTACCAAAGCATGGAAGCGCCATATTCCACGTGAACGCGTCCCCAGAACAGCCCGGAAACAGGGTTGGGATCGGAAAGGTGGAACCCGGTTCGCGGAAGCTTGTAAAGGCAACGGGTACAGATCACCTTTTCGTTCCGGAACAAAGCGTATCCGCACGACGGGCATATCCTCGGATAGAGAAGGGCTATGAAATCATACCAGGGCTTCATTATCGCCTGTTATCAAAAAAAATAGTAGTTTTATCTTTTAATATGTTATACGATGGCTAAAAAGAAATCCATTTCCAAAGGCAAATATGAGAAAAATTCCTTTGTTAAGGAAGTTTTCAATGTTTTTTTATCCAACCCGAACAGGGCCTTCAACTTCAGGCAGGTATCCAAAGCCATGAACGTTTCCGATCAGGCCGGAAAGCAGCTTGTGAAGGAGATCATAGAAAAATTATCCTCCGCCCGGGAGATCATGGAGCTCAACCGGGGAAAATTCCGGCTGCATCCCGAAAACCTGTCGAAGCTGGCCAAACAGAACACCGTAACGGGCATCGTGGACATGAAACAAACGGGCAAGGCATACATTCTTTGTGAAGGGATGGAGGAAGACATATACATTGCCGCCAACAATACAAACAGGGCCCTCAACGGGGACGAGGTGAAGGTGTTGCTTTTCCCCAAAAGAAAAGGAAGGAAGACCGAGGGCCGCATCATTGAGGTGGTGAAAAGATCCAAGAGGCATTATGTAGGGGTACTTGATGTGGTAAAAGACTACGGGTTTCTGATTCCTGACGACACCTCCGTTCCGGTGGATATTTTCATCCCCGCCTCCGGCTTCAAAGGGGCCCGCAAAGGGCAGAAAGTGGTGGTTAGTATTTCCGACTGGCCCGAACATTCGAAGAGTCCTTTCGGGGAGATCATTGAGGTGTTAGGCGAACCGGGCAACAATGAGGTGGAGATGAATGCCATCCTGGTTGATTTCGGCTTCCCGTTAAAGTTTCCTGACAGGGTTGAAAAAGAGGCCGGCAGGATCAGCACGGAGATACCCTCAAAAGAGTATAAAAAACGCAGGGATTTCCGGGGGGTGTTCACCTGCACCATCGATCCTCTGGATGCCAAAGACTTCGATGATGCAATCTCATTCAGGAAATCAGATAACGGCCTGCTGGAAATCGGGGTACACATCGCCGATGTTTCCCATTACGTGCAAGAAGGCAGCCTTCTCGACGGGGAGGCGTATGAAAGAGCCACCTCGGTTTACCTGGTGGACAGGGTGGTGCCCATGTTGCCGGAAGCGCTTTCGAATATGGTGTGTTCACTGCGCCCCGACGAAGACAAGCTTTGCTTTTCAGTGGTTTTTGAAATGGACGAAAACGGCAACATCCGGTCAGAGTGGTTCGGCAAAACAGTGATCCGCTCGTCAAGAAGGTATCATTATGAGGAGGTGCAGGAGATACTTGACGGGAAAGACGACCCTTACAGCGAAGAACTGCTGACGTTGAACCGGATTGCCACAGTTTTGAGAAAGAAAAGGTTCGAAAAGGGATCCATTGCATTCAGGTCAAGCGAAGTAAGATTTGAACTGGACCAGGACGGAAAGCCTTTGAGGGCTTTTGTGAGGAGCCAGCAGGATTCCAACCGGCTGATCGAGGATTTTATGTTGTTGGCCAACCGCAGTGTGGCGGAAAAAATCGGGAAAAAGCAGGGGAACAAAAAGGCAAGGACTTTTGTTTACAGGATCCATGACGAACCCAACCCGGAAAAGCTGCAGACCTTCTCTGATTTTGTGAGGAAACTGGGCTACAAGTTGAGCCTGAGCAGCAAAAAATCGATTGCCGTTTCGATGAACAACCTTTTTAAGACCATTGAAGGGAAAGGGGAGGAAAATATCATTGAAGCAGTGGCCATCCGGACGATGTCAAAGGCCGAATATTCAACGGAAAACATTGGTCATTATGGTCTTGCCTTTCCGTATTACACCCATTTTACCTCGCCGATCCGTCGCTATCCCGATATGATCGCCCACCGTTTGCTGGAAAAGTACCTGGAAGGGGCTCCGTCAGTGGCTGCAGAGCCTTTTGAGGCGATGTGCAAGCATGCCACTGAAATGGAACAAAAAGCGCAGGAGGCTGAAAGGGCCTCAGTGAAATACAAACAGGCGGAATACCTGCTGGATAAAACCGGAAAACGTTTTGCCGGGCTTATTTCAGGTGTGAGCAAATGGGGCCTTTTTGTGGAGCTGGAAGAGAGCCATGCCGAAGGACTCGTGCCCCTGAGGGATATGGCCGATGATTACTATTATCTCGATGAGGATAATTTCCGCATCGTTGGGTACAACCGCGGAAAGGAGTATAAATTAGGCGAAAAAATCAACGTCATTGTCAGGGAGGTGAACCTTGCCAAAAAGCAAATCAACCTGATCCTTGCCTAAATGGGGGTAATGTCGATGGAGAACCTCATTTTCAATATCACATGCAGGCCGGTGTTCAGGCCGATCCTGTAAGCGGCAAACAAAAGTATGAACAGGGCGATGTACGCCCAGTTTATCGCCGTTTGCCGTCTGACAACCCTGTCATAGACTTCAGTAGGTTTTGCTTTTGTGTTGAAAAGTACAGGTATTACTGCAAAAAACATCGTGATGAGGATGCCTGTGTCATAAGGCATATTGTTAGGCATCCGGATCAGGAATATGATCAGGCCACCGGCAAACCAGGGGATCACCGCCTGGCTCAGAAGGAACATGGCCCTGTTTTCTTTTCTGATACGGTATATGGAATTCGATGTATCCAGGAATCTTCCTGTGGAATAATACCCGATTATGCCCAAAGCAAACAGGAAAACGAGGGAGATGAGTATTTTAAGAAAAACATTGAGATAGAGCCAGTTGGCCACATACCCAAAGCCTTCGTTGAAGGAAACCCCCGAGGCAAAAGCGCCTAAAAAAAAGTTTATCCCATGCAGTCCGATCCAGATAAACAACAGTTTGAGCAGTTTCCTTGATTTTTGTTTTTTGGCAAAGAAATTATAAAACGCCAATCCGATAACCAGTGCAATGAAAGGGCCTGAAAAGGTGATCAGGATGATGTTCCACCTGTGCCAGAGGGGCGAGTAGTCGTTGAAGGCAAGATCATAGTAAAACAATACCGAATCCAGTCCCCAGAAAGAGGCCATAACCAGAACGGTCAACTGGTAGATCATATAGAGGAGGATATAGGCAATCATGTATAAAGCGGTGGAGTTCGCCGCATAATACAGGAAATGAATGGCGGGATGTTTTGAGCCCCCTTCACCATCAGAACGGGAAACACTATCGCCGGAATGACCGAGCGAGGGCAGCACCCTTCTCCTGAAAGCGGCCCACCTTTGCCTGCGGCTTTCGATGCGACGTTTCCTGCGGGCTTTCCTTTTATACCTGGCTTTTTTTCGTTCGTGCGAATACTTTTTCAGCTGTTTCCGGATGGTATGTATCCGTTCCTGAAAAAAGTTCATTCCACCATCTGAACTTTTGGTTTTTTTTCTACGTTTGGAGGATGTATGGGATTCCGGCCGGGGTACAACAGGAACACCGGTTTCGCCCTCCGGTTTATCGGTGTCTGAAACAGAAAAGGATCGCTGGCTGTGTGAATGTGATGAGTGGGTGTGCTTTCTGCCGGTGATCCTCTTCCTGATATCATGGATCAGCCTGCCCAAAAACGATCTTTTTCTATGGTGGCTTCTTCTGAATCTGTTCGACATTTTGCTGTTTTGAAGATGCAAATTTATTAAAGTTTTTATAACTTCGCCAATTGAATTTTCATCGTACAGGATAAGATGGTTATATAGTTTTTTTTGTGGTTCATTATCGACAATTCATTCATCTCCCAAAATAAACCCGGCATGTTAAAATTCAATACAGAGAAAATTAACGGACTGATAAAGAAGTATAATCTCGGTTCATTCAGGGACGTGGCCATTTTCATGGGGATCCTGGTGTTGTTCCATTTTCTTTGGAGGTTCTTCATTGGCGACCTTTTACGGGTTGAATTTATATTAAAGTCGTCCGTATATTTAGCGCATGAGGTGTTCATAAGGGCGCAGTGGATGCTGGATGTGCTGGGAGTCAATTACACCGGATTTGATCAGATGCTGATAGCGGAAACGGTGAAAAACAATGTCATTTACCTGCCCGAAGTCAATGGTTATGTAAGCGTTAACCTCAGTTGTTCCGGGCTGAAACAGTTCTATCAGTTCGCGGTGCTGATGCTTCTGTATCCGGGGCCCTGGCGGCATAAAGCATGGTTTATCCCCGCAGGTTTGCTGATCATCCATTTTGTGAACATCCTCAGGATCGTCGCCATGACTTACGTCACCATTCATAACGCCCAGAACTGGGATTTCTGGCACGACAATATCGTCAGGCCGTTTTTTTATGTAGTGATGTTCCTTCTGTGGGTATGGTGGAATGAGAAATTCCATCTTAAGGCGAAAAAGCAAAGGCAGGAGGCAGGCGCCGGTAATAGCGGGTCATAAACTCTTATCCCCTGGAGAAAAGGTTGTATTTCAGGATGCACCATATCGCCCTGACCCCGTCTTTCCAGTTTATTTTTTTTCCTTCCGAATAGGTTCTTCCGTAATAGGAAATGCCAACCTCATAAATCCTGATTCCCGGTATCCTCGAAGTTTTCGCCGTAACTTCAGGTTCAAAACCAAAACGTTTCTCCCTGAGTTTTAAACTTTTGAGGATTTCGGCCCGGAACAGCTTATAGCATGTTTCCATGTCGGAAAGATTCAGGTTGGTGAACAAATTGGAGGTGAAGGTGAGGAACTTGTTGCCGATGGAATGCCAGAAAAACAATATTCTGTGGGGGGCTCCGCCCATGAACCGTGAGCCGTACACTACATCTGCATAGCCGTCGGTGATGGGTTTGAGGAGAGCGTTAAACTCTTCGGGATCATATTCAAGATCGGCATCCTGAACAATGATAAAATCGCCGGAGGCCATTTCAATCCCCTTGTGCAGGGCTGCCCCTTTGCCCATGTTGACGGGTTGGCTGAACAACCTGATGTCCATCTGTTCATGGGCATTTTTATACTCCTCCACCACCCTGACAGTGTCATCGGACGAACAATCATTCACGATAATGTATTCCTTTGTAATGCCGTGAATCAGCTCCACCCTGCCGAGTTTATCAAGGATGCCGGAAATGGTTTTTGCTTCGTTGTAAGCCGGGATCAGCACTGACAGTTTTTTAGGACTCATAGGGTATGATTTAAATGTTTATCAATGAAAACCGGGCGGTCACTCATGAAAGTATATTCTTTTCACCCTTCTTGAAATGCCCGAGAGCAAATCATAGGGTATGGTTCCGATATCGTGTGCAAGCTGCGAGATGGGGTAATCCTTGCCAAAAACAATCACCTCATCGCCTTCTGAAGCGCTGATTGCCGTTACGTCTATCATACACATATCCATGCATACCTCTCCGATAACCGGCGCCGGTTTGCCATTGACGTACAGGCTTCCTTTTCCGTTTCCGAGCTGCCTCTTCAGCCCGTCGGCATACCCGATGGGTACGATGGCAATCCTGGATTTCCCGGCAGCTCTCCATCTGCGGTTATATCCCACCGTTTCTCCTTCCGGGATGGTTTTTATCTGGGAAATGCTGGATTTCAGGGTATTGACATTTTCCAGGTGTGCCACATCCTCCGGGTGGGTAGGGATGCCATAGAGGCTGATCCCCAACCTGACCATATCAAACCGCGCTTCCGGAAAACGGTTGATGCCGGCGGAGTTCAGGATATGAATAAGCATTGACGGGTTTAAGGCTTTACGCAATTTCCCGGCAGCAGCCCTGAACTTCTCAATCTGCCCAAGGGTGAAATTGTCTTCGGCAGGGTCATCGCTTGCCGCAAGGTGTGAAAAAACCGTCTGCACATGAATCTGCTTGTTGCAGTGCAGGCGTTTGACCAGGCTTCCGGTTTCATGCTCTTCAAAACCCAGCCTGTGCATGCCTGAATCGAGCTTGACATGTATTTTCACAGGTTTGTTTTCAGGGAGTATGTTTTTCCTGATCGCTTTTTCCAGGATAGACAATATCCTGAAATTGTAAATTTCGGGTTCCAGGTTATGTTGGATGATGGAATCCATGCTGTGTTCATCAGGGTTCATCACCATGATGGGGGTATTGATGCCGGCTTTACGGAGTTCCACCCCTTCGTCGGCATAGGCCACAGCCAGATAATCGATGTTGTGGAACTGCAACGTGTTGGCGATTTCAAAGCTGCCTGTTCCATAAGAATAAGCTTTGACCATGGCCATGATTTTGGTGCCTTTTCCCACCCTTTCCCTGTAGTAATTCAGGTTATTGACCAGGGCATTCAGGTTGATCTCCAGCACCGTTTCGTGGGTTTTCTGCTGCAATGCCTGGCTGATAAGCTCAAATTCAAACACCCTGGCCCCTTTGAGAAGAATGGTTTCATTCTGGAACGACATAAAGGAATGTTGCCTCAGGAAATCCTGTGTGTTGTCGTAAAACTGCTTTTCGAGTCTGAATTTATCTTTCTGCCTGGAAATTGCACTGCCGATGCCGATGAGCTTGTTGATCCCCTTTTTATCAAGCAGTTTCGCAATTTCGGAATAGAGTTCAGGATCATCCCTGCCGCTTTGCAAAATATCGGAAAGGATCACGGTTTTATCCCTGTTTTGATTTTGCTGGTTGAGGAAATCAATGGCTATGGTGAGGGAATTAATGTCGGAATTATAGCTGTCGTTTACAATGGAGCAATGGTTAATCCCCTCCTTCAGTTCAAGGCGCATGGCGATGGGCTGCAGGCGGGTCAGCCGTTCGGCAATGTCATCGTTTTTATATCCGAGATGAAGCAACAACGCCCAGCAATGTATGGCGTTTTCGACAGAGCCCTTATCCGTGAAAGGTATTTGCACGCTTATCTCCTTTGACTGGAAAACCCCTGTGATGAGGGTGGTTTTCCTGTCGGTTACCTTTGAAGAGAGTATCCTCAGGTCAGCCTCCCGGGTAAAACTCCAGGTAAATACTTTGATGCTTTTGAGTATTTGCGACTTGATGACAGTTTCGCGGATTTCAGGATAATCCAGGGAATAAATCAGGGTGTCGACTTTGGTAAAGAGCTTGAGTTTTTCACCGGCTTTCTGGCGTTCACTGATAAAGTTCTCGCTGTGAGCCGGACCCAGGTTGGTATAAATGCCCAGGGTCGGCTGTATTATTTTTTGAAGTTTCGCCATTTCATCCGGTTCAGAGATGCCGGCTTCGAATATCCCCAGGTTGTGCCCGGGTTTCAGATTCCAGACCGACAAAGGAACGCCTGTCTGGGAGTTGTAACTTTTTGGGCTTCTTATCACCTGGTAATCGTCCTGAAGAAGTTGGAAAAGCCATTCTTTGACAATCGTTTTTCCATTGCTCCCGGTGATTCCAATGACCGGGATATTGAATTTTTCACGGTGAGAGGCGCACAACGCCTGAAGGGCGTCGAGGGTGTCGTTCACCAGGATGACATTGGCTTTTTCAATTTTCGCAGTGTCGAAGTCCGGATCGCTGATGATGAAGTTTCTGACGCCTTTGAAATACAGTTCGCGGATGTAGTTATGCCCGTCGTTCTTTTTTGTTTTGAGGGCACAAAAAAGACATCCCGCCGGGGAAATCAGTTTTCTGCTGTCGATGAGCAGGTCGGAGATTCCCGGTTCTTCATCTGCAATGGCCATCAATTGTCCTTTGACCACTGATGCGATCTGCCTTATTGAGTATTGATAGTTATCCATCGGGTTTCCTGTTTTCCGGCCGGCTCATGGCTGGCTGAAAGTCTTACACCTGATCATTATCATATAATTCAGACACATCCTCATCTCCTTCTATGTCGAGCTGATCATTCCCGGAGACGGGTTGCGGTTTTCCAAAACGCAGGGGGTTCTCCCTGATTTGTTTATTCAATTCCCGGTTTTTAAAGATATCTATGGCAAGGTATGCCGCATTTGCGATTGAATCGGGCGATGCAAGGTTTTTACCGGCAATATCAAAGGCCGTCCCGTGGGCAGGTGAGGTTCTGACAAAAGGCAGACCTGCCGTATAATTGGCGCCCTCATCAAAAGAAATCAGTTTGAAGGGTATCATTCCCTGGTCGTGGTACATGGCGAGTATCCCATCAAATTTGGTGTAATTTCCTGAACCAAAAAATCCGTCGGCAGAATAAGGACCGAAGACGAGCATCCCGCTGTTTTTTGCATTCTCAATGGCAGGAATAATTTGCTGTGTCTCTTCCTCTCCGATCAGTCCGTTGTCTCCGGCATGCGGATTGACCCCCAGCACGGCGATTTTTGGCTTCAGAATATTAAAATCATTGATCAGGGATTGATTGAGCGTGGCTATTTTCCTGGCAACAAGGGCTTTAGTAATAACCAGCTTGTTTACGGGAACATGACCGGTAACAAACCCTATCCTGATTTTTTCACCTACCATCATCATGAGATAATCCTCAGTACGGGCTTGCTGTGCGAGATACTCAGTGTGACCGGGGAAATCAAATCTGTCAGACTGTATGTTTTTTTTATTGATCGGGGCAGTGACCATCACATCAATTTGTCCGCTCAAAAGGTCCTTTGTTGCCATTTCAAGCGAAAGAAAGGCGAGCTCCCCTGCCCTGGACGCCAGCTTCCCGGTTTCAATTTTGACCTCCTCCTCAAAGCAGTTGATGATGTTGAGTTTTTTGGGGTTGGCGTGTTCTGCCCTGCGGATGTTCTGGAAACTGATCTCACCCATGTCAAGCGCTTTTCTGTAATAGGATACAATTTTTGATGACCCGTAGAGTACAGGGGTAAATATTTCAATGATCCTCGGGTCCCTGAGCATTTTCAATATAATTTCGTAGCTGATGCCGTTAAAATCTCCATGCGTGATACCCAAAACGATTTTCTTTTCTGTTATTTCCGGAGTTTCCATAGTTGAGCTGTTTTATTTATTGCGATTGATAAGAATTAATAAGGGGACGGGCCATCAGAGATTCCTGATAAAGTCGAACAAAAGCCGTACGCCGGTTCCGGTACCCCCGGTATTTCTGTAAGAGTCTTGTCTGTCATTGAATGCCGGGCCTGCAATATCTAAGTGTATGAAAGGATATCCGGTGAAATGCTCAAGAAATTTTCCCGCCGTGATGGCGCCTGCATCCGTACCTCCCAGATTTTTTATGTCGGCCACGTCAGATTTGATGAGTTCCTTGTATTCATCCCAAAAGGGAAACTCCACCACCCGTTCATACACCTGTTCGCCGCTTTTCTTCAGTTTTGAAAAAAATCCCGATGCCCCGCTGTGCATGCCGACAATGCCGTACTTTCCGATGGTCCTGGAAGCGCTGCCGGTTAAAGTGGCCAGGTTGATTACAAGCATGGGCTTATATTTTTTTGCATAACTGAGGGCATCAGCCAGGATCATCCTTCCTTCTGCATCGGTATTGATGATTTCCACAGTGGTGCCATCGTGCATCCGGATGATGTCCCCGTTCACGTAAGCATTGCCGTTGGTCCTGTTGTCGGTGGCAGGAATCAGCCCGATCACATGTACATTGAGCTTTGCCCTGGCTATGGCATATATGGCGGCAGCCACAGAAGCCCCTCCCGCCATATCACATTTCATATTATTCATGTGATCACCGGTTTTTATATTCATGCCTCCGGTATCAAAAACCACCCCTTTACCGGTAAAGATCACTGGTTTTTTGTTAACAGGGGCGTCCGGTTTCCACTCCATGATGGTAAATGTGGGCGGATCCACACTTCCTTTATTGACCGCAAGAAGACCCCCCATTTTCAATGTTTCGATCTTCTTTTTGTTCAGCACCTCCACTTTCACGGATGCTTCACGGCCCAGCCTTCTGATTTCATCTGAAAGTTTCACGGCATTCATCCAGGCAACCGGTTCATTGACCATGTCCCTGCATTTACAGGTGGCATCAACAATGATGTTCAACCTGTCCACCTGTTCAGGAGTGACCTCTCCGGAAACAATATTGATGGAGGCCAGGGAATTGGTTTTATCCTTTGCAGAGGTTTTATATTTAACAAACTGGTAATTCGACAAGGCCATGCCTTCAGCCAGGGCGAGCAGTTCCTCTGAAGAGTTCCCCGAATCCGGAAGGAATATTTCATTCAGCCTGCAGTTGTTTATATGACCGAGCAGTTCAAATCCGGCTTTCCTGCAGTTTTCCAGGCGCTGATGCCCGGGCTTTTCTTTCCCGGTGATGAAGATAAGCTTAAGCTGGCCGGGCCTGCTGAAAACAAACCGCTTTGTTTTATATTCCTTGTAATGTAAATTTATATGATCCTTTTCCTCCCGGCTGAACAACATGGCAGGAAGCAATGCAGGGCCGTGAGCCAGACAAACGAACGACGCCCCGTCCGGCATTTCATCCACAATATCAATGATGGTGTGCATATATAATCGGATTTCCTCAGAATATCATTTCAGCAAAGATACAGAAATGTTGGCATGTGGGTTTCATCAGGGTTATTGTTTCTTAAGGGCAAAAAAAATCCCGGCCATTTGGTGTTCCTGCCGGGATTGAAAAGTTAAATGTATGCTTTATTGTGGGACCTGTCCCCCTGTACCGCTGTTGGGGCCCCAGGAATCGACTTTATCCTGGTTGTTCACATTCGAATTAAGATCAAAGTCACCCTGAACATAGCCTGAATTGCCGGCCTGTGGAGACCATACGTCAATTTTATCACCGTTACCGACCTGTGAATCGGAGTTGCCGTCGCCGGAAGT
Source organism: Bacteroidales bacterium (assembly GCA_016927695.1). Taxonomy (GTDB): domain Bacteria; phylum Bacteroidota; class Bacteroidia; order Bacteroidales; family JAFGHD01; genus JAFGHD01. The sequence goes on along the minus strand of JAFGME010000277.1, from coordinate 1,289 downwards.
CATCCCCCATACACCGTTGCCCATGTTCCTGTGGGCAGTCACACCGCCATACGCCTGGGTTGCGGCTGTGGAGAAGTCATACATATAAACCCTTCCAAAAGGGGTTAAAGCGTTTCCGGACATCACTGCAACATGGTTTCTGTGCCTGACCACAACATAGAGGTTTTCTGTGATATTTAAGTCAAAGGCAAGCGGGCTGACACCGTCAATATCCACGATTTTCCCGTTTTTCAGGAGGAAAGCGGCCCTACTTTCGATGATGGTACCGGGTATTGCGGTTTCCGGGCCACCTGCCGTTTCGCGGAGTTCTATGAGCAGCCATTCCACTATGTTGGAGTTTGGTATGGATGCGACCGCTTCAGTTCCGGTGTAGTTCCACGGCGCCCCGCTGTAAGGCTGGGAAAGGGGCAAAAAGCCATAGGTGTTGAGAAACCTGTACATTTCAACGCCATTGTACGGGCCTTCCAGATATACTTTCAGGTCGAGGATCATGCCAGAAACGGTGAATTCGAGGGTCTCCACATTGTCAAATTCGCCTCCGCTGTAAAATTCCGTTCCGAAATAATCGGTCAACTTGTAATAACCGTTACCGTTGTTGCAGCAAATGCCGTTACCGCCGTCATCGTAAAGTGCAAAAACATAACACTCCTCATTACTCATGGCAAAGGTTTCCTGGATGAGGGTGTTGGGCATGCCTGTATAAGGCCCTCCCGAATAGAGCACTGTTCCTGAATTATCTTTCAGTTCCCAGGATATCTCACCAGGATTATTATCGGTAAGCAGCTCAAGGTAAAGCACGGAAGTTGTTTCGTTTGCCTGATTGAAGCTCCCTGAAACAGTGTCATTCAGGGGATTCTGATCGGCAAGGCCGTTTGGATTGGTAACATAAGCCTTCAGTGTATTAACAGGTTCCACCGGGAAGGTGATTTCCGGCAGGTCGATGCTGATGGTCTGCATATTGATCAGGTTTCCGCTCCAGGCATAACTGCTGACGGGGCCGCCGTTTACAGAGTACATGATGTCGGCGTTAAGGAGGTTACTGCTGCCTCCGTTCCTGAGAACGACCGTTGGCGCAGCAGCGCCGGAACAGGAAGTCACAGGCAGGTTTTTAATGTCAACAAGGCCGGCATCCGTGGTATAGGCAGGTTCAAGGTCGGGTAGTGCAACTTTAATCCCCTGAAGAATTTCTTTGGTGGAATTATCCTGGATAAAAACCACCACTTCGCAATGTTCCTCAGGCCAGGAAGCATTTCTGGTAAAGCTCAGATCAACGATCTGCGAAGATTCGG
>JAFGME010000276.1 GCA_016927695.1 Bacteroidales bacterium | reverse complement strand
TCATCCAGCAGGATATTCCGGTAATCATTATTGTCAGCCTGTTTTACCTGGGCGTACAACAGTGCCCATAATTCAGTTCGCGGAGGATCTGCCGTAACATTTTTCCCTTTATGGACGGCAACGGCGTAGGGTGCTGTTACCCAGAGTTTGTCTTTATCGCGGTTTGGCATACAGGTAAGCGCCGGGGCCGGATGCTGGATACCTTGTGATTTCAGCCTTCTTCCAAAACGTCCCTGTGCAGTTGTCCATACCTTTTCAGGCTCTTCACCGGGATTCACAGGGGGCCTCACAAAATGGCCGACTCTGAATTCATAAGTAAAAAAGCCAAACATTTCATCACTGTTCGCATGCAAACCGGGAGGCAGGGGAAGCAGGTAATGTACATCGCTGGAACTGCTTTTTACCATGGGTTGCATGGCATTCAACCCTGCCAGGTCGTTTGATGAGGCCTGTGTGATGATTCTTATTTGTTCCGGATCAACCGGCAAAGGGGGTTCCTGAGGGCCGACAAAAAGCGAAGGATGGTTATTGCTTAGCAGCTGGTCAGGGACATTTGCCAATACTCTTGCAAAATAGATGTCCTGCGGGTCCTCAACAGGTTCGTCAAATTCAATCCACAGAAAACGTTTGCGTGATTCTGAATTTTCATATTTGTCATCACGTTTATATGGAGAAAGAGCATAGCCGGCTGAGGCAATTTTGGGAATCTGAGCAGGTGGGGTGGTAATGGGCAGTGTCACCCCGAGTGTTTCCGGTTCATCTCTTTCTGCTGCATGGCCGGATTTAAACCTGGGTTCAAGTTTGTATACCAACTCTATGGTATCGGGGAATGACAGATTGCCATTCTGTGGTTCTTTTTTTGGTTCCACTGCATCGATAAATACAATCTGTGTGGAATTTCGCTGCGGATTATCCAAAGACTCAAAAGAAGCTGTCCGGATCATTCTGATGCGTCCTGCCTCGGCATTTTCTTCTTCGGGTTGGAGATCATGCGTAAAGCTTTTGGTGCGTTTTACAATAAAACTGTCTGTTTCCAGTGCATCCCACATCCAATCCCTGTCCAGTTCGAAGTTTATGCAGCACAACCAGTGGTTAAACAGGTCGGTTTTTGATGCAAATGTGACTGACGATCCGTCCGGAGCCAGGGTGTGACGTATCCGGCTGGAGCACCCGAAGACAACCCTCTTGCCTTTAGGGGCATATAGAGTTAAGCCATTGCTTTCGAGGTTCAACTGATCCGCTAATTGCTTTACATTGCTGTTTTGTGCAGTGTTTTCATTGCCAAAAAACAGGGTGGTCAGCTTACCGTCAAAGACGGTTTCAGCATCGGGCTGCATATATAAAGCCTGTATGTTGGGAACACCGGGAGTTAATGCCAGCAAACCTGTTTCATCATTTGATGCTTTATATAATGTCACGGTAAAAGGCTCTCCGTATCTTACATCCATCGTTTTGTTCGCTTTGTCAATGACGCCGTAATATGCACCTGTATCACTGTCGTCGTCTTTATCTTCACAAACCGCCCTGACAGTCAGGCGTATTGTTCTGGCAGTCGGCAACACAAGTTGTGGAAGGTTGTCAATATCGTCTGTAAGCCCTAAATCCTGTACAAGATTGATCTCCTTACCCACATTCAGTACTTTGTCAGGTCCTTCAACATCCTTGTATTCGATAGGAATATTTAATGTGGCTTCATAATTGTCATCGTTGCCGTTTATATCGGGGAAAAACCGTCTGGTTGTGTAGAGATGCACATAATCATCTTTTCCGTTTACACTGGCAAGCTTATCAAGCTTTAACGATTCAACCTCAACAGTTATCTCCACCTGGTTAACATCAGGATCGGCAATTCCAAGGCCTACCCTGTGTTCGGCATTGTGACCGGGGTTAGTGGTATCTACATCGAGACTAAGGTTTGACTGGTTCACGAGGCGTTGAATCGGGTCGCTGTATTTACCGGTGTAAACAACAGCCGGGTATCCCAGTTTTGGTCTTCTGATGTTAAGTTCGTTTAATTCCGAAGGACCGTCAGTGCCAATAACAGGATGAACATCGCCTGGGTGGGCACCCGGGACGGATTCAATTTCCTGTATCCGGGGCTGAATTGGTGCGATATATCTTTTAAACCGGCAGGTTGCAATATCTGAAGGTGTTTCGTTCACCGGTTCTCTGTCGATACCGGGAGTGCCTCCGCTGATGTCCTGCAAACGAATCCTGAACTGGTAAGTTTTACCATAGCGGAGTTGTGTGGTTACAGGTCCTGGATTATAAATCCGGTTGAGGTTATTTTTAGCGGCTCCGGTAACGCCTGTTCCGGTGCTTACCGGATTTCCGTCCTGATCAGTGGCAGGTTGTCCGTCAGGGTCGGCATCGACATTTACATTGGTAGTTTGGTACACACTGGCAGCATCTTCATCAGGTAAGACCATACTGTGGCCATTCCAGCTTGCAAAATACATAGGCAGCCAGTAAGGTTGCATTTGTCCGGTTACCTGTTCTCTACCGTCCAGCTGTAAAGGATACACCTGGTATGGCAGCTCACCTTTAAAATCACCCAACTCAATAATATCATCAGGGGAGGCAGGATTTTTGGATAGAGTCAGGGGCAACTTATTGCTGACAAGGTTTAATGATTCCCACGGATTATCAGGTTCAGCCGGTTCCGATGTTTCGCGTACATCGATAACATAGCCGAGTACACCTATCGGGGCATCGAGCCGTTTTTCAGGACTGATCACGGATGAATCGATCATTAACTGGCGCATGTACCAAATCAGAATTTGTTCATCGTCCCAACCCAAACTGATTCCGGTATCTTTTACAGGGTAGGAGCCGTCGGCTTCCTCAACCAGCAGATCACGGTGCGGAGGTTGGTGGCAATGTACAATTTTTGCAAAACCGTCGTCATACTCTGCAGTTTCCATGAACAATTTGTCATAATTCCCGTCGTGAACATTCAAAACCGGATAAAGCAGAGGAGCAAAAACGTGTCGTGGTTCATCCGGCTTCAAGGCCGGAATCCTTGCTGCATATCTTTTAATAAATGTATCATCTGCTGCTTGCTGCGGACTGAAACTGCTTCCGGCAGCCAGGTCAATATATAAAAAGCCGCCTTCCGGGAAAGTGTCTTCAGTAATGAGTAAGCTGGTGGAGTATATAAATCCTGCTGCCCTGGCAAGCAGTGGTTGTCGCAGAATGTGGGCAAAGACTTTGCCCCAGCTTATGACATCACTGCTTTTCTTAAAGCCCTGATGAAATTTGGCAGATTTTACTGCACAGTGATAACGGTCATCAGTGAATGCATTTTTTGTTCTTGGTGCCTGAATACCTGTTGCTTTCAGGTAAGTTTTTGGTAAATGCTTATATACACTGTACTGCATGGGCCTGGCCTTCTCAAATTGCCTTTCAGAGGGTATATTCTGAAGGTTAATATTGGAATTCACCATGTTGAGATTGAAAATCTGCAGGTGATTTGCCATTGCTTCAAATATCTCCCGGGGATTTTCAGGTGCAGTTGTCACTAATGCAATTGCCTCACCAGGGGGTTGGGGTTGAGGTAAAGGATTCGCGCCAAAACCTTTAATGAGTTGTGCACCAAAGGAAAAATCTGCATCTGCAAATGCTGCAGTGGCATCCGGAATCTGAGGCTCTTCGCCGACAATTACCGGATTAAGCGGATTATGGTCACGAGGCAGTACCACTATGTTTATATGCAGTTCATCTCCATCAAAAAACTGAGGAAATGTCATTATCGATAATCTTTGATTTGGATTCATAATTTTTGTTTTTTAAGCTATCTGACGCTGTTCCTGCCAGGATTCAGTGAAACTTATATTAATAATAAATGCTATACTGATGTCAAGGCCGAAGGTTACCTGGCATTGCATGTCGGTGCGGGAACCTCCGCTTCCAATTGCCTTTTTAGAATAAGTGCCTTTTGCTTCTATACGGATGGTTATTGCAACGATACCGCCCAAAATTTCAGCATGGCCCTGGAACATTAAGAAAGCCGAAACCTCTACTATCCCCGAAGCAACGAAAATTTCAGCTCCGACAACAAACAAGACACTTACGTTGCCGGCAACGGGAAGCCCTACAACTATCTGTGCTCCAAACCCAAACTTCATTCTTAGCGAGGGGCCTGTTTTGGTATCAGCGGCAATGTCTACATTTGCCTGTCCGATGGCATAAACCGTGGCTGCAGAAACAGAAACGCACATAACCGATAGCCGCGCATAGAATCCCAGGACACCTCCTGCACTGGGCAACAGTTCATTGGCATCAGTGGTTACTTTTAAGGCAGCATTGAAGTAAGCTCCCAATTTTAATCCGGCCTCGAGTTTAAATGGTGTATTGGGATCGTTATACACAGCATCCGGGACCGGAAAACGGAGAACCGGAATTTCTTTCGAAGCCTCAAATTTATACTCCCAGGTACCGGCTTTGTTGCTCATGGCAAGCTTTAAACCATTCTGTACAGCTTCGCCGTAGTTGCCCTCCTGAAGGCTTTGTAAAATTTCAAGCAGGTCAACCAAAGGTTGCAGCTCAGGAGCAAACTTCAGATCCGGTTTCGGATAAGTTGCCTCCTTGCCGTTTTCTGAGTCCCAGTTTCCCCGGATGGTCATGAGCCTTTTGATACCTGCCAGATCTATCACCAGTCCGATATTGTTCATTTTGCTTTTCCAGCTCTCGGCCACAGAGTTGATGTCAAAATCGAGTGAACCAGTTTCCTCTATGTTTCCGTCCTTGTCTTTTTTAGCATATTCAATATAAATCCTGAAATTTCCGTCGCCTAAATCGATAAGTTCAAATTCTGTTGGTAGGTCAAAGACTTCTTCAGGATTGTGCAACAATTGAAGTCCCTGTTGTTTGACGTTGTTAATGGTATCCTGAATATCCATAAGTTCGAATACATCTTTACCCAGATCCTGAAGATTGCTGGTGTTGAAAGGAAAGCTTCCGTTCTTTTTCATCAGGATTGCCTCCCCAAGGGTTTCCAGGGTTAAATCTTCTGCTTCGCCAATATTTGGAAAAATTCCTTTGGAGTTCACAATTCGAAAAGCATCCACAAAAAGCGGCGGGGTTTTACTAAGTAGTTTTTTTGTTCCCTTTTTAAAGGAAGGAGTCAGGAATAGTGCCTTCTGAGTGTCTGTACTTTGCAGGAATCCGTAATTTACAGTATTGCTGACGGGTTGTCTGAGTAACTCAACGGGCTCTGCAATGCGTGTAAGGACATTTCCGGGCGGTGTGTCAATTTTGACTGTATTGCCATCCTTCACCACTTTACCCTGTCTGATTACCGGGATACTTAAGTTTTCCGGTACCGGACTGACATCTCCATTGGCTCTTTCATGTTTGACCATAGTCCAGCTGCCATCTTTGGGTAACAATACATTTCCCCTGGCAGCTACACAGAAGGTTGGATCGGAACCGTTTCCTCCAAAGGAATTGTTGAAATCAAAATGACTTAACCTCATTTTTTGTAAGCTTTCAACCAGTTCGGTTTCACAATCGACGGGACCGCCGATTGTACCCTGGCGTGTTACTAAAAGCTTTAATGCGGTATTGTTAAGTGGAAAACCTTTTGGCCCGAGTTGAACAAAGCCCAGGATCCGTTTGGAAGGAACGAGCTTTTTCTCTCCGTCGGAAGTTGGCTTTGAAACCATTCCCGACAGCACACCTTCCAATTCAACATCAGCATCAAAATATACCGGCTGAAGTTCAATATCGTAATCCTTTGGCGTATTTATCTCTTTTCCGAGCTGATCAACCGACTTTGCAAAAGTTACCTTTTGCTTAAAAGGCTCAACCTCGCTTGTCTCGATAATATTACTGATATTGTACAAAGACTTAACGAGTCCGGGATGGATTTCAAATTCAGCGAAGCGTTCCACGGCAATAAGTTGTGGTTCCGGATTTTCAGGTGTGCCACCCGGGAAGTTGGGATTATTTTCGTAAATATAATATCTGAAATCAAATTTTCCGTCACTTTCGGCCCGCCAGCCGCTGTCGAAACGGTACACATACCCGCTGCTTACGCGAAAAAGTGTGATGGTGCGCACAACCTTAATTGCCCAGGGGTACATAATACTTTTCACCTGAATAATTTCGTGTGAGCAGCGGCCGACAAAGACATCAAATTTGGCCTGACTGGTTTCGGCAATGGCAGCTTTGGTATTCAGCCAGTTACTGAACATACTTGCCCCATAACCGCTCATGTCCATCCGGGTAACGGGAACGCCACGCTGTTTGAACAATTCAAAAGGATAATTGGTGTCGTAAAAGAATTCCCTGTTGAAAATGCTGGTTACACTGCCTCCGAGGGTACTGTTTCCGGTTGCATTTCCGGCCAGGTCAAGAATATTATTAATCTGAACTGTTGTACCCATAAACATTTTGCTGTCACCTTCGCGGAGCGGCACTCCCGCATCCATCCTGAGCTGCAGTCCTGACTGCACATCATTATCAAAAGATATTTTAATCTCGTTAAGGTCACCACCGTCACGGGGAATATTGTTGTAAACATAGTTTTCGCTTAAGAGGGCGGCAGCTTTCATCCCAAAAGGAAGTGTGAAAAACGAGAATGCCTTGAAATTACTGTCTGTATCCCGTTTGTCAAGTAAAAATCCGGTTACCGGAAGCGGGGCCAGTATCACTTTTTCAGTGCTGTTGTTCAAAATATGGGTTGGACCGCCATCATCCGGGTAATAATTAAATCCACCTGCCGGGTCACCGGGAATCGGGCCATCCGGAGGAGGGGCAGGAGGCGACAGGTTAAATACAGGTTCCCACGAAATCTGCGGCACGGTAAAGGCCTTTACATTGGCTCCTGAACTAACAACGTCCATTCCGTCAACCTGAACGGGGAAAAAGCTTGAAGTGGTTTCTCCCGTTGTGGCATCCATATGGCTGGTTACCCTGAAATCCTTCCGGGTAAGCAGATCGAAACTGATACCGAACAGGTCGGCATTAGTACTCACATCCAGAAGGGCAAACAGATCCCGCCTGTACCGGAATGTTTCCTTTTCCCAGTGGGAGCTAAGGTCTGGTAAGCGCTCAGGATATGTTACATCGGCAGCTATCCGGGTGACATTTTCTTGAGTGGAACCTTCACCGCTACTGACATTTTCAACCGGCGCCGGATTTTCCATTTTTCCACTGAGAGTTTTGGATAAATTTAGGCCTCCGAGCCTGGAAACATTGATGTCTGTTTCTGCAGCTGCTTTCGACCCTGATAAAAGTTGATGTCCGGAATCTCCTGATGCCTTTGCCGGCACAACCGGTGTAACCTCTTCTGTATCTTCCGGCGAATCCAGTGAAATCCCTCCAAACTGATTGGTTAATGGGGCAAAATGGAAGGATACCTTAACAGTATCATTGTTTTCACCTTCTTCAGAAGAGCCAGTCCAAGCCACACGGCAAACAAGCCACGCGGTTATTTGCTGCACTGAAACGGCAGAAGCACTTAAATGAGATGTTGTGCCTGCTGCCGACCCCCGTATTTGTCTTTGCATAATGCCCAGATTGGCTGCATAAGGATCCGGCAGTGTAGGTATATAGGCAAGGAGTCCAAAGGTGAGGAACAGAAATCCTTTTTCAACTTTACTTAAATCTTCATTTAAGTTTCCAAAGAGCAGACAACCATTTGGCTGTGTAACCTTAAACAAGGCATTGGTGAGCGCAAGGGCCATTTGTCCGGGTAAAACAGTATCCTGGTTATTTAACTGCCCGTAATCAAGAACCAGGTTGTCATCATATAAATAGATCAGTCTGTTGGAACTGTTGGCCGTGATCATCAATAATGAATTCAGTGAACGAATTTCAGGTGGCTCTCCATTGACTTTTACCGGACGGTCAATCCGGAAACTGGCATCGGAATAAGTCATCAGCAATTCATTGCCGTTGGCATTGCTTATATAAAAAAATGGTGAGTTACCTGAAAAAGTGAGGATAACGTTAGTGCCTTTTTCATTTTTTTCGTCTTTCCAGAGTTTGAGCATTTGGCTGGCATGCGGATTGCCGGCTGCGAGGTCGGCAATAAGTATTTGTCCCGGCCCTACTAAAAAGCCTGGTGCATTTAATGAGAAACCTCCGCCATTTAAACCTGTCCACTCATTGACAAGGCCTTTTTTGCACTGTACATACATTGCACCCGTGCCCGCAGCCACTGTGGGTTCAGAAATATCGACGGTCGCGACCGGCAATACCCAACCACTCTTTTGTATCGCCGCTTTTTTGGCCAGCTTATGAAATTCTGATTCATTATTCTGTATCTCAATGTTTTGTTC
>JAFGME010000275.1 GCA_016927695.1 Bacteroidales bacterium | reverse complement strand
CCGAATGATCTTGAGATGATAAAATACTCGCCACCACCTTCTACCTTCTGGTTGGTGGCAATCTCTGAGATTGCAAGTGCGGTGGGAATGGTGACCAGATGACCTAATATCAGAATGCCTAACACCCCGGCAAATCCGACCGTTCCCACGGCAAACCCAAATCTGAGGAACAAAATGGCTCCCAGTATGGTTGAAATGGCAGTGAAGAATACCGGAGCCGTTCCAAACGACTTATTTTTACCTGCTGACGGGATATTTTTCATAAAAAAATCACTGAATGACGGCCCTAATTTAGGATTTTTTTATTTATCGACCGGAATAATACCCGATTATTTATTTTTCGCAAACCCATTCAGTAGCGGTATAATTGCGGAGCAGGATCACAATTCCCTGATAAGCTCTTTGATAATGACGATAAGGTTTTCTTCTGCCAGGGCTGCTGTCTTTAAAATATCTGTAATGTTAAGTGGTTCGAGATGATCCGGGTCACAAATATCGGTGATCACAGAGATCGCAGCACAGGGAAGGTTTATATGATTGGCGGCTATGGCTTCAGGTACGGTGGACATACCCACCGTGTCAGCCCCGATGGTCCTGAGAAAGCGGTATTCTGCCCTGGTTTCCAGATTTGGGCCGGGAACGGCAACATACACACCTTTATGAAGCACAATATTGTTCTTTTTGGCTATCCGTTCAATTTTTTCATTCAGATAAGCAGAGTAGGGCCGGCTCATGTCGGGAAACCTGGGGCCAAGCTCCGTATGGTTGGGGCCGATAAGGGGCGAGCCTCCCAGCAGGTTGATATGGTCGTCCAGAAGCATCAGGCTTCCCTTCTCGTAGTTCAGGTTAACAGCTCCCCCTGCATTCGAAATGAGCAGGTGTTTTATTCCTAAAAGCTTCATCACCCGCACCGGCAGAGCAATTTGCTGCAGGCTGTACCCCTCGTAAAAATGGAACCTTCCCTGCATCGCAAGCACCCTTTTCCCTTCCAGCTCGCCATAAACGAACCTGCCTTTATGAAACTCAACCGTGGATATGGGAAAATCAGGAATTGCGGAATAAGGTATTTCTCTGATCATACGGATGTGCTGAGTGAGTTTTCCAAGCCCGGTTCCTAATATGATGCCCGCCAGAGGCGCTTTAATTCCTTTGGATTGTAAAACCCGCACCGCATCGTGTATGTGCTTTATATCTGTCATGGACGGTAATTATTATAACAAAAAAGGCACGCACAGGGCGTACCTTTCATTGTATGTTTATTAACGGATCAGTTATGAATGATATTACCCGTACGTATGGGCGGTGAAACTATAACATTGGCCGAACCTGATACCTGGCCCGCACAGCCTGATTTATTTTTTACGGATACCAGGGAGAAAGTGTGCACCTCGGGAGGATTGGAAAGCGACCTGGTTTGTAAGAAGTACGGGCTGGCTTCAATGTCGGTGATGGTAACATCGGTTTTTCCGTCATTGTAAACAACATCCCAGGGACCGGTTCCGGTAAGATCGATTTTTATTTTATCGGTGCCTGTGTTTCCGTCAAAAAGTGTGTCAGAACCGCTGATGGTTGCTGTCGGAACGGGGAACCTGAGTACTTTAAGGGTGATTGTGTCCCCTTTCCTGCCATACTTATTGGTTTCTATCAGCTTCACATAATCTTCAGCCACTACATTGGAGTTTGACCAGGCCACCCTGATACTGTCCTTCTTTGTGTCCACCCCATAAGTGGCTCGCCCGCCTTCACTGATAAACCATTCATAGGTGGAACCGGGAGTGGCAGGAACTTTGTAAAACTCGTTGGAACCGGCACAAACGGTATCGACCGGCGCCTGACTCTGGGCATTCATTCCGGATGCAAAAAGTGTAAACAATAAAGCAATGGCAAAAATTTTTCTGCCGAGGGTATTAGATGTCTTCATAATAAACTCTTTTATGTTTTTTTGATTTTTTTCTTTGATCTTATTCTTCAACAAAAACAATTTGTTATAACAATGTTGCGCAAAAATAGCAATAAAATATTTTTATGCAATATATCTTGCAAAGAAAATATATTACTCCCATACCCCATTTATTGCTGCACCGCAATATTCACAATGATTTCCGGATATTTTATTCCCTAAAATCTTCATTCCTTTTCTTGTAATGACCTCCTTTTTACATGACGGGCAATAAGTGTTTTCAGCCTGTGTGCCCGGAACATTGCCGATATATACATACATGATTCCTTCTTCAAGGGCAATTTTTCGTGCAGATTCAAGGGTGTTTAAAGGAGTGGCCGGCAGGTCGGTGAGCTTGTACAGAGGATGGAACCTGCTGAAATGCAAAGGAGTGTCACGGAAACCGTTTCTGACCAGCCACTGGCACATTTCCCTGATCATATCCATATCGTCGGTCCATGAAGGGACAACCAGATTGGTTATTTCCAGCCATACATTTTCTTCTTTCAGAATGACCAGGGTGTCAAGTACAGGTTGCAGCGTTCCGGCATTGAGCATTTCGTAAATTTCATTGCTGAAGGATTTCAGGTCGATATTTGCAGCATCGGCGTATCTGCACAACTCTCTCAACGGTTTCTCATGGATGTATCCGGCGGAAACGAGTACGTTTTTAATATTTTTTTCCCGGGCTGCTTTTGCAGTGTCATAAGCATATTCATAAAAAGCCACCGGATCGGAATAGGTGTAGGCAATAGAACGGCAACCCCCGGCAATAGCCTGCTCCACCGCGGCAGCAGGAGGAAGGTCGTAGTTCCTTGTGTTATAAGGGCTTGCCTGGCTGATTTCCCAGTTTTGGCAGTTCAGGCAGGCAAGGTTGCAACCGGCGGTTGCGATGGAAAATGACGATGAACCCGGCAAAAAATGATACAAAGGTTTTTTTTCAATGGGATCAATGTGTATGGCGCAAGGATTGCCGTAGGATATGGAAATAAGTTTATCCCCATCTCTGATTTTGGTCCGGCATTCCCCTGTTTCACCCTCCTTCAACACACAGTTGTTCGGACAAAGCTGGCATTTTATTCCTTTCGGGGTGAGGATATAATAACGGGCTTCTGTTGTCCATTTCCAGCCGGGGGAAGGGTGTCTTGGCGCCGGATTTAGGGGGACTGAAGTCCTTCCAAACAGCCCGTTTCCGGCAAAGGCGAGCCCCAACCCGAGCCCACAGCTCCCGGCCACGGCTTTCCTGAGGAATTGCCTTTTGCTGATCTTTCCCGCCATAGCTTTTAATCTTTGCCTGTAAAGTTATTTAAATTTCAGAAAAAAGACTGCCGATGCAATGAAATTTATCACTGCCATCCCGATACACAGATTGAAAAAACCGGCAAGGGGTAAAAAGACGATGGAAACCAATATCGCTCCCAAAGCGGATCCGAACAGATCGGAACTGTAAAAACCCGAGGCAATGGATGCTGTGTCCCTTCTTGCCAGCTTCGTCCCCAATGCAAATTGCAGCCCGGTAATTGCCGCCATAAAAAATATCATCATAGAAAGAAGGGCAATGACAATCGTTCCTCCGGCATCAGTTTTTTTATAAAATGCGAGGATACTCCATGTCAAAACAAAAATCACTCCGGGCGCTGACTGAATACGGGAAAAATTCAGATGGCCCGCCCTTACCCATTTAATCATGAAGTGCGATCCGAATAAAAGTCCTGCCATAAACAGGGTAATGAATACTCCGCTCATCAGATAAACATAACCATATATTACCTGGAAGGCCATCATCACTGCAATTTCATGGGCAGTGGCTGAAAAACCTGTAATGTAAATACCATATTCTTTATAGTCCTTTTTTAATAAAACGGGAAAGATGAGGATCAGTGCGGCAAGAACCAGAAACAAATAAAGGTTGGCCCCTGACAGCTTCATCCAGAATAGTATCTGTTGATAATAGAAATATGGCCTCAGGTCGGTGTTGATGACCGTAACCGAATCCAATCCGCTTAACAGAGTTTTTGCATTTTTTTCAAGTTGTTCATCATCAATGTAATACTCGTTTACATAGTCGTTTTCTATCCCTTTTTTACTGATGGAGCCGGCAATTTCATAGGTTAATATGCTGTCGGAAGCTAAAAAATAGCTTTTTATACCGGGGATGAGTATGATGTTTTTGAACACTTTGTTGAGTGTATTCAGCAGCACGGAGTGAATGCCGGCCGATTCGCTGCCCATATATCGCGTAGAGGAGGATGAAATCGAAATACTTAACACTCCTCCCGGCTTAAGGAGATTTTTAGCCCCTGACAAAAAATCCAGGGTGTAGAACCTGTTCAGTTGTGCGTTCACCGGGTCCGGAACATTGACAATGACTGCATCGTATTTGTCCTTGCAATTTCTGATGAAAATCCGTGCATCATAAGGATGTGCCATGATCCTTTTATCCCTAATCATGTTTTCTGTGAAGGATTCTGCAGCTTTTAACAGATAGGGGTTTTGTTCTATAAAGTCAATTTTAACCGGATCGTATTTTAATGCTTCAGAAAGTATGCCTTCAGTGCTGCCGCCTATCAACAGAATGTATTCCGGATTTGAAAGCCGGGCAAGTGCATAATGAACCATTTCTTCCCTCTGAATGGTGTTGTCGGAAGAAAAAACAGGAATGCCATCGGTAAGAAAGTTAATCTGGCCGGCAGTTTCAGTAACGGTAAGATTGCCATAAGGTGTTTCCGTTGACCAGAGCACCTGCTTGCTTCCTGAAAGAGCCTGGACTGCCTGCTGTTTCATCCCTCCTGTTAGCATCACCAGCCCGATAGCCAATCCGCTGATGATGAGCGGGGTCATCTTTTTTATCCGGTTCAGATATATACCCCAAAGCAATGACAAAGCCATATTAATGAAAAATACGGTCTGCAACTGCCCGTAGTCCTCAAAAGAAAGGGAAATGGCGATGTAAAAAAACAAACCTCCCGCGATTCCTCCGGCCGATTCAAAAGCATAGGCGCCGGCCACTGATCCTGATATCCCTCTCTGCGAAAAAAAAACGCAGTATAAAGTGAACATTGCCCCTGACAGGAAGGCAAAAGGAAGGATCATGACGGACGAAGTGAGCAGGATGTCGAAAAAATTCATCATTATCCCTGGCGTAAACACAGCATTCCTGATAAATCCGGCGCCAATGAGGGCAAAAAAGGGGATAGCCCCCATAATAAAAAGCCCCCACGGAATGTTTCTCACTGTTCCTGCTTTGCCTGAAAAGTGTTTTCCTGCCAAGGCACCCAATGCAGTTTCAAGCATCCAGCAGGCAAGCACAATACCGATAATCAACTCATTGCCCCTGAATATGTTGAGTAATTTCCTCAGAAAAATGATCTGAACAACGACACAACTGAACCCTAAAACGGCAGCAGAAAATCTGAAAAGATGAAGTGTTGCAGGCATCAAAATAATTCGTAAATTAGCTCAATAAATGACAGAATTATACAAATTTAAAAAATGCGCCGAAAATATACATCAATATGCCTGGTTTTCTTTGCTGTTTTTTTTGCTTCCCGGTGTTCATCACAGGAGCAAGCGGCAACACAGGAGCCACAATTACAAAACAGAAAACCGGCTGTGGCCGGCCAATTCTATCCGGCTGAGGCTGCGGAGCTGAAGAAGCTGCTGGGTTCATTTTCCACCAATGCCGGAATATCGCACTATGAAAACGTCCGGGCGATCATTTCGCCCCATGCCGGTTATGTTTATTCAGGAGAGGTGGCAGCCTCTGCTTATTCCAGGCTGGATCCCGGAAAGCAGTTTGAGAGGATATTCCTGCTGGCTTCAAGTCACAGGACTTCCTTCACCGGGGCCTCCATTTATGTTGCGGGCAATTACCTTACCCCTCTGGGTGAAGTGCCTGTTGATATTGAACTGGGCAATAAGCTCATCATGGAAAATAATCTCATCGTGTACCATCCTGAAGCACATATTGCTGAACACAGCAATGAAGTGCAACTTCCTTTTATTCAGTATTATATAAGGGATGGCTACAAAATAGTGCCCATAGTTATCGGTTCCCCGGATGAAAAAACATCTGTTGAACTGGCCCGCATTCTTGAACCATTTATTAATGATCAGAATCTTTTCGTGATCAGTTCCGACTTTTCACATTATCCTTCTTCGTCAGATGCTGAAAGGCTCGATGCACAATCGGCAGAAGCTATCCTGGCCAATTCGGCTGAAGCTTTTGCCGGGATCATCAGCGACAGGAGCATTGAAAAAGTTGACGGGCTGGCTACACGTTGCTGTGGATGGGCTTCTGTGCTTACCCTGTTGAACATCACTGAAAATATGCCAGGTATTGAATACAGGCATATCATGTACAAAAATTCAGGCGACAGTCCCTATGGCGACAAGAAGAGGGTGGTAGGCTACCATTCCATAACCATTGTCCAAAGGGAACTTCCACCGGGGCATGATTTTATTCTTAGCAACAAAGACAAAGAGGTGCTCCTTGGCCTTGCCCGGAAAACCATCGGGGATTATATCCTCAGCGGGAAAACGGATAAGCTTGAACCACAGCAATTTCCGGAAAATACACATGTACATTGCGGGGCTTTTGTCACCCTGCATAAAGACGGAAACCTGAGGGGGTGCATTGGACGGTTTTCGGCAGATGAACCCCTGTTTTCGGTTGTGCAGCAGATGGCCATTGCCTCTTCCACTCAGGATACCAGGTTTGACCCTGTCGTTGAGGATGAATTGCAGCAGATTGATATTGAAATATCCGTTCTTACACCCATGAAAAAAATCGGTTCGCCGGACGAAATTGAGCTGGGGAAGCACGGTATTTACCTGGTCAGGGGCAACAGGTCCGGAACATTCCTTCCGCAGGTTGCCACTGAAACAGGCTGGTCGAAAGAAGAGTTTTTAGGACATTGCGCACGCGATAAAGCAGGCATTGGCTGGGACGGATGGAAGAATGCAGAAATTTACACCTATGAGGCGCTTGTTTTCAGTGAAAAGGAATTTAAAAAAGACAACTGATGCAGGTGTCCCTGATCACTAAGGACTATTTTAGGTTTTTCAGAATACGGTTCATGCTTTCTTCCACTTCTCCGGCGATTTCAGTAAGGGATGCATTGCCCGTTTGGCTCATCATGGCAAGGGGCGCCATAACGGCAACTTCTATGTTGCCCGAACCCTGGTCAATTACAGTTACGTTACATGGCAGAAGGGCTCCGATCTTGTCTTCGGCCTGAAAGGCACGGTAAGCCAAATGGGGATTGCATGCGCCAAGTATCATGTAATTCTTAAAATCGACTCCAATCTTTTTTTTGAGGGTTTCTTTAACATCAATTTCGGTCAAAATGCCGAAACCCTCTTCTTTTAATAATTCTGTCACTTTTTCGATGATGGAATGGAAATCGCCTTTGACATGTTTGCTGATGTAATATTGCATTGTTTATAAGTTTGGAATAATCGTTCAGTTCATGGCTGGATCGTGGGGGAAGGATGTCCAGTAGGCATAATCCCCTCCCATCCATTTCAGTGTATTGTTCCAGAGTGTATCAGGATCCGACAGCATTACCTGCTCAGGTTTGATGTTTGAGACCACCCAGGAGTTCCTTGTCAGTTCTCCTTCAAGTTGTTTGGAAACCCAACCCGAGTACCCTGCAAAAAACTTTATCTGATCCGTTGTGACCCTGTTGATGGAGATCAGTTCCTTCACGGTTTCAATATCTCCGCCCCAGAACAAACCCGGCATTATTTCGAGGCTTTCATCAATGAGATTCCCTAAAGTGTGAATGAAAAAGAGGCTGTCGGTCTTAACTGGGCCCCCTAAAAATACCCTGGCTTTGAATTGGGGAAACCCTTTGATGGCCTCATTGAAGGGTACATTAACCGGTTTATTCAGTATCAGCCCGAAGGTGCCGTCGTCATTGTGTTCCGCAAGAAGGACAACCGACCTTTTAAAATAATAGTCTGACAGAAAAGGTTCTGAAATCAGAATCTTGCCCTTCGATGGTCCGATGTTGTTCGTTTTTATCTTCAATATGTCATTGATGTCTGTCATTCCTGTTTACTATTCTGAGTAATTAACAAATTATTACTTTTGATGTTTAAACGATTGCAAAAAAAAACAATGTCTGCCCGGTCACATGGCAAAAGATCATCACAACAAATATATAAAATTGCGGGAAAAGTTCCCCCGTTTTGATTATAAAAATTTCAACATAGAGGTAAAACCGGGCAGGTTGAAAGTGCAGTACCGGTTTACTCTTGCAGGAAAGCACGAATTTTCTCCCGGGCTCATTTTTATTTTCCCGAAAAAATTTCAGTTCGTAAAACCGGAGGTTGTTCCGGAGATTGAGAGGGCGGTTTTTGACCTGGGTATGATTGAGATGCTTAGTTACTGGAAAGCGGCCTGCCCACCGGAGGTATATGTACATCCTTTTCATTTATCGGCCGGGGAGGTCGCATGGTGGAGAAACATTTATTACCAAGGGCTCGGAGAGTTTTTTTACAGGAATAAAATTCAAAACAACCGGGAGAATTTTATGACGATGTTTTCGGGGGAGAGCGCTCCACCCGGAATCATTGACTTTGACGATGCAGGCACCACCATCGTTCCTGTCGGAGGGGGAAAGGACTCTGCCGTTACACTTGAGATATTGAGGAAAAGCGGCCTCAGTGTGATCCCTCTCATGATCAATCTCAGCCCGGCAGGAAGGGGAATTACCCGGAAAGCCGGATACCAGGAGGAGGACATGATAAGGATAGAAAGAAAAATTGATCCTGAATTACTTTTACTGAATAAGCAGGGCTTCCTGAACGGCCATACGCCTTTTTCTGCAGTGGTGGCCTTTGCCGGCCTGCTGTCAGCCATCCTAACCCGCTCCGGATATATTGCCCTTTCCAACGAATCCAGCGCAAACGAACCCACCGACCCGGTCACCGGGGTGAACCATCAGTTTTCTAAAACCATTGAATTTGAGGCTTCTTTCAGGGATTATGCCGGCAGTTATATCACCGGGTCTACTGAATATTTCAGCTTTCTTAGGCCGCTGAATGAATTGCAGATCGCTGCGCTTTTTGCCGGATACAGACATTATCATAATGTCTTCAGAAGCTGTAATGCGGGCTCAAAACAAAACCTGTGGTGCGGTAATTGCCCGAAATGCCTTTTTACCTGGATTGCATTGTCGCCTTTCATGAAAACTGAAGAACTCCAAACCATCTGGGGAAAAGATTTGTTTGAAGATGAAAAACTGATCCCCTTATTAGACGAACTCACAGGGAAAGCGCCTGTTAAGCCTTTTGAGTGTGTCGGCACCATCGACGATGTTTGCAAAGCCCTTTCTGTAAGCATAAATAAGTTTAACAACTCCGGGAGGTTACCTCCACTGCTTGAACATTTCAGGTCTCACCCCGGGTATGATCAGGAAGCAGTTGCCGGCGATGCGGGGTTTTTGTCCCGTTTTGACAACAATCATTTTTTGCCCCCGCAATTTGAAGAAATTCTTAAAGGACAACTGAATGGCTGAGTACATAAAAAGGCGGTTGTCAGGACAGAAAATCCTGATCCTTGGTTTCGGCAGGGAAGGCAGGTCAACATTCCGGTTTATCAGAAAAATATTGCCTGGTTATCCTCTTGCCATTGCAGATATCAATGAGCGAATTCCTTCTGAATTGAGGGATGAATTTGATTTTACCCATGTCAGCTTCCACTGCGGGCCCGGGTATCTGAATCATCTTGGGGATTATGACCTGATCATAAAAAGCCCCGGCATTAACCTGTCGGGATGGGCCGGGTTTTTGCCTCACAGCAAACTCTCTTCCCAGACCGATTTGTTTCTCGCCGGGAATTCTGCACGTACCATTGGTATTACAGGCTCAAAGGGCAAAAGTACCACAACCAGCCTTATCCATCATGTTTTATCGGCCCATTTCAGTGAGGTTGCCATGGCAGGAAACATTGGCATTCCCCCGCTTGACATCATCCATGAAATAACGCCGCAAAGCTGGATTGTATTCGAGATGTCGTCGCACCAGATTGAAAATGTGCACACTTCGCCTCACATTGCAGTGCTCCTGAATTTATTTGAGGAGCACCTCGATTATTACAAAACTTTCGAAGTTTATCAGCGGGCGAAATTTAATATTGCCCTCCATCAGAAACCTTCTGATTACTTTGTTTACAACAATGAAAATGAGAATATTATGCGGTTTATCAATGAGCGCAATGTGGCTTCAGTGCATGTGCCTTATGGTTTGCCGCCGGCAGGTAAACCGGGCGCCTGTCTTGACAACGGAAAAATATTGTTTATCCCCGTGAACGGAATAGCTTCTGATTTTGATTTTTCACAAAGGGCCTGCCTCCCCGGGGACCACAACCTCAGAAACATCACGGCTGCTGTTTCAGTCGCCAGAATATTGAATGTGCCGGATGAGGTCATACGCAGGGCCATCCCGGTTTTCAAAGGATTGCCGCACCGGCTTGAATTCGTTGGGAACAGCGGTGGCGTTGATTTTTACGATGATGCCATTGCCACTATCCCCGAAGCAGTGATGGAGGCCGT
>JAFGME010000041.1 GCA_016927695.1 Bacteroidales bacterium | reverse complement strand
GAAACAGCATTCAAGGAAGCCAACGGCGGTAAAACCGAGGTCATCATTGAAGGCGAAGAGAGTGAAGGCCTGACGGATAACTGGATTAACTGCATACGCTCCCGTCAGAGCCCTGTCTACAATGTTCTTAGAGGATACCAGGTAATGACAGCCATCAAGCTGGGTGTTGATTCCTACCGCCTGGGCAAAGTAATGGCATTTGATCCTGCCACCCGCCGGATTCTGGATGCCCCGCCCGTGCGGAAAGCTTACGTGCCTGAAGGTGCCTAGGTTTGCAATCTCTTGATTTACCGGCCTGGAGACAGCCTTCAGTCATCTTCAGGCCGGTCCCCTGAACATCACCTTAGTTGAGGATTTTTCCCGGCTTGAACCCAGCCCCGGAGAACGGAAGATTGACTCAACATTCCAGTAACAGCATTCGACTAGGTTCATCATGAAAAAGGATTGTGTCTTCACTGTTTTTTCTTTTTCATCGAAATCGTAACGTTGGTAATCAATGGTTTTGCCCAAAACCCGATACTTAAAATATATCCCAGCGTTAAATATAGAAATGTCATACCAAAACGTAAACCAAATATATCTCCCAGTACTCCTACAATTAATGGCACAATCGCTCCTCCAATAATTGCCGTGCAGAGGATACCTGAAAATGAACCATGATATTTATCGGCTGAGTTTAGAGCCAGAGAAAAGATAACAGACCACATTACGGATGCAAAAAAACCGACCATTGGAAAAGCGTACATGGCCATATTTGCCGATCCGAAAAGTGCAACTGAAAGGGATATAATCGCCGCACTTGAAAACCCAATTAAAATTTTACGGCTGTCAAAAAGTTTTAGCAGAAGAAGACCGAGTAAACAACCGGCAGTCAGCAAACCCCAGAAGTATGAAACTGCATCAGCACCTACAACCTGTGGATCTAACCCATGATAGGCGTTCAGAAATTCAGAAATCCAGTTGGCAACTCCCTGTTCCGTGCCGACGTAAGCAAAAATGCCGAGAAAGTAAAGGATAACGAATTTATTTTTGAGCAGCAGTATATATGATTCCCAGGCTCCAGCCCGTTCGTCTTCTTTTAATTCCACTTTTGGTAATCTTGATAATACGATCATTACGACCATTGCCAGGCTAATTACAGCAAATACCCAATAAAGGGATATCCATGGAAGATTCGACGGCACTACCTGGGACAACGAACTAATGATGAAACTTGCATCATTTGTTTGACCTTGAAGATTTCCAACCAGGTAGGAATATACTTGCGGACTTAAAAACGAGGCGGCGCCGAAAAAAACTTGCGCCAGTACTGAATTAAAAGCGAAATGAGCCTCCCCACCAGCGGTTCGCAAGAGCGGATTAATAGCCACTTGCAGCATCGCCATTCCGATACCGATAATAAATAGAGAAAAAATGGCAACTGAAAAATATGGGAATACGGCAAATAGGAATGAACCCATAAACGCCAGCATAAAGGAGGCAACCATGACAGGTTTTCCTCCGAATTTCTCAACAAAAGCTCCGGCGGGAATGGACATTACGCCATAAGCCACAAAAAACGAAAAGGGGAGAAATCCTGCTAAAGTCAAACTCAGCTTGAAACTCTTGATAATATCTGGAATCAGTGGACCCAGGATATTTGTCAGGAAAGAAATTACAAAAAAGATCAAGAATATCAGTCCGACAATGAAATAATTTCTCTTCATATAGCGACTTCTCCTCTTTATAAATCCGCAATCATTTTAAATTAACAGATTGTACGTTATCAGTGAAAGTTCGTTTTCCCGGTCCTGCCTGTCATCACTCAACAAATGATCCCCTGGGAAAATAATTATTGTTGAACAAGTGAAACCTGAACCGGGCATTCAGCATATTTTTTGACAGGCTTAATAGTGAGTTTAACAACACTTAACAGAAAATTGGAAATCACAAGATTTAACATGATCAATTCTGCAGTTTTTTGTCTTGTGAGTTGACTTTTGAGCGCGGATTTTACGCTTCATTAACTGGAAGAGTAATTATTCAGAGTCCTTTCCAATCTTGATCCTTGGGAGTAAACGTCTGATGAAGAAACAATTATGGGTGCTTTTGGTTGTGATCCTGTTCGTGTCCGGGATGAATGTGGCGCTTGCTCAACATGCCGCTACATTATCGTTTTCGGTCCCGTTCACCTTTGAGGTAGGTGAAATCATCTTTCCGGCGAGTGACTATCAAATTACTTACGATGGAAGTGATCCAAACCATCTTCAGCTGCTCGACACCAAGACCAACAAGAAAAAGTTCATTACCTTTTTAACTCGACTTTCCCCGCGCGCTGAGGGAAGCGTTGTGTTTGATACAGCACACAATATGCGGTTCTTATCTGAGGTGTATTTTGGCAGAAGCGACGGTTTTCAGGTCCGAACAACTCACGAAGCGCACACTCACGTCGTAGAGGATGGGAAAACCACCGACTGATCGATCGAATTCCACGACGCTGGTTTAAACCGGCTGCCGGCGCCAGACAAACCTCAGGCAAGGAGAGGTTGTCGCTAATCCCCGTTGGGTTGACGCTGGAACAAATGACCGAGGGGTTGCTTTAGTTACCATCCCGGTGACTCTTCAGCCCCTCAAGTGCCGGACAGAGGAACTGCGAACGACGAAATTCGAATGTCTAACAGCCACAGGGTCTTGTTGAGACACCATGTAGGGACGATTCACGAATTGTCCCAGGCGAGATGTCATGTGCTGCCACCAGGGTAACAGCCCCGCCGGGTGCGCAGATCTCCCGATCTGCATTAAAACGCAGGGCCGCTATGGCGCAAGGGCGCAATGAAACCTTTAGATAAACCCTGCGCCTCTGCGTTAATCATCCCGCTCGCACTTTCAGCGCTCGCTGGATTGGGGAAGGAAATGGATTTTGG
>JAFGME010000274.1 GCA_016927695.1 Bacteroidales bacterium | reverse complement strand
CATTTTCGGCAAAAGAGATGTGAATACCATAACCAACAGCATCAGTGCGGGCTATATTTTCACGGGGAAAGCATCATTCAACCTCAGGATCAGGCACTACTGGACAACGGCAGTGTACGATGAATACTTCAGCCTCAGAGAGGACGGCTATCTTGAAAAAACAGACTATAGCGAATATAACGATATCAATTACAACGCTTTCAACATCGACCTGATCTACCGCTGGAATTTTGCCCCGGGAAGCGAATTATCCATCATGTGGAAAAACTGTATCCTCCGGTCAGAAGAAGAAATGACCTACAACTTTGTTGAAAATCTCGGCAACACCCTGAACTCGCCACAAACCCACTGCTTTTCTCTTAAATTGCTCTATTACATCGATTATCAAAACCTGCAACGAAAGAAATCCTTGTCAATGGCATCATAGTGTTTCATTGACAGGGAAAAGCCGGGTTTTTATACTTCGTAAACTTATCTTTGTGTTCAGGAGGGTCAACAACCTGGCGAACGGCAGTCGGGTCTGCGGTAACGCCATCCTCTTTCCGCCATGGCAGCTACCTCCCCCATAAAACAAGTCCGGGTACAAACAAAATATACTTCCTTTACCTTACAAAAAGCTTTTGATTTATATTTGCACCAGTGAAATTTTTAACACATAAGTTCTTTGACATAACGGGCAAACAATTAAGTTTGGACAGGATATCAACAATATATTTAACACATTCGAATAATCACAAATATTATTTAAGAAAAATCATATTCATCAGGGTGAGTTGCCGTTTGATGCAGTAAAAAGCTATTAAAGATTTTATACGTTTAGAAACCGCCGGCCCCATGGACAGAAAAGCGGCCGGATTCCACATAACCACAATTACATCGTTAATTATACAAACCCGCCCGTTTTTTTTAAAAGGTATCCTCCCGTTTGTCTTATTCATTTAACACTTTAAAAAATTAACATTATGCAAGACAAACTGGTCAGAATCGGTGTATTTTATGACGGGAACTATTTTTTACAGGTAAGTAATTATTACGCTTACGGACACCCGCGAAAAAAACGTTTAAGCGTTTCCGGGCTGCACGATTTTATCAGAAGCCAGGTGGCTGATGAAGAAGTAAGTGATATCCGTTTATGCCAGATAGTTGACAGCCACTATTTCAGAGGGCGGCTCAATGCAACGGAAGCAAGTCAACGAGGCGATATGCTTTATTGGGACAGAGTGTTTGACGACATACTGATGTCAGAAGGAGTTACAACTCATTACCTGCCTGTAAGAACAAGCCATGACGGAACCAGGCATGAGAAAGGCATTGATGTCTGGCTGGCGCTGGAAGCATTTGAACTTGCTTTTTATAAACGCTTTAATGTGCTTGTTCTGATTGCCTCTGACGGCGATTATGTTCCATTGGTACGAAAACTGAACACCATCGGGACAAGAGTTATGGTGTTGGGCTGGGACTTTGAGTATAATACGGAAACCGGTCAGAAGTTGTCAACGCGGACATCTCAGGACCTGCTTGAAGAGGTTACATACCCTATACAAATGAGCCAGATCATTGACGACAGAGTCAGGCAGAAAGAACCTGTAATAAACAATCTTTTTGTTTACACTGAACCAAGGCGAAATACAGTTAAGCAAAATACGGAATCGAACAATTCAGCGCTTACCAGTGAAATTCTGACGTTAAAGAATGGATTTGGTTTCATCAGATATCCGCCCAACAATTTATTTTTCCATTACACCAGCGTGATTGACACCGATTTTAACGACTTACAGGTTGGGGATAAAGTCAGGTTTACGCTGGATAAAAACGACAAAGAGGAGAACATTGCCAGGAATGTGAAACTTCTCAGATGACACAAAAACCGATTGCCGGGATTAAAGCAGGGCAAAAGCAAACCAATGCTTCGCCGGAAAACTTATTTTCTCAACTGAAAATTATTGGCTGTGCAATGAAAGTAAACTTAGCGAAACTCTGGGTTCAATCATACAGCTTCAAAAACTCATACCCATTCCCCGTCCATTTGAGGAACCTTTTAAAATCCCTGAAGGAGATCACCAGAGAAGCCGTATTGATGCAGGGGTGAAAGCTTATTTTTTCCGACTTCCTGAGGTTTTCGTCCAGGAAAACATGCACATGGTCGTCCTTGTCGTTTATGAGTGCGAAAGGAGAAACAGATCCCGGAGTTATGCCAAGATGCTTCATCATCCTTTGGGGAGAGGCAAAGGTGAGTTTGCCTTGTTTCAGGCGTTTTTCAAGGTCGTGGATATCCACAGCCCGGGTATGTTCCAGGATGACCAGGTAATGCCGGTTGCCTTTATGGTTTCTGAAAAAAATATTTTTGCAATGTGTGGCCGCCACATCTTTCCAGTACTTCCGGGCTTCCTCAATGGTGGGCGCCGGAGGGTGTTCATAATATTCAAACCTGATGCCCAGATCCTCCAATACTTTGTATAATTCTGGTTGTCCGTTCATAATGTTTTCCTTTTGTACGTTATTTATAACCGATGGCGGCATATCCCACCCAATGCCTGACATGGGCGGGAGCCGTCACACCCATCCGCAGGTCATCCACAGGAATGACGGGATGGTCGATGCTGTTGGCATAGGTGACCGGAATTCCCCTGAGGGTACCGGTACCCTTGTAACCATTCAGGTAAAAGGATGTCAGCAATCCGAAGGGGACGGAGTACCTTCCGCACCAGGTCCATTTGTACTCCCTGTGATCCTCCTTCTGAACCGTATAATCACAGAATGACCTGATGCCTGTAGTATCAAGCACTCCCGTGATGCTTCCTATGATCTCCTTCTCATGGCGCAGCGCCTGGTTGTATCCTGCGCTGTCGGTGCCGAAAAAGGCGAAATCCTTTCCGCCCCAGTCCTCATCGCCATAGTGAACCGCATCGTTGGAGATCACCATGGCAAAATCGCGGCCCCAATGCAGGTTGTTCCTGACCGACAGTTTGTAAATCGCTTCCGATAACTCAACGGCTATTTCTTCCATCCTGTTCAACGACATGTAAGGCACCAGGATGGGAATGACCTGCACTTCGCGGTTGTAATACTGAAGGTATGGGACCAGCGCCTCCAGCGAATGCTCCATGCGGTGAAGGCTGTCGTTCACTTCGAACATTTCATGAGGCAGCATGCGAATGAGTTCCTGCCTGTAATATGAAACCTTCACAGGTCCGTACGGCCCTTTCCAGGCGTCATAACTGTCGAACACTATCCTGTCCTCCACATTCATCGCTTTCGCCTTGTGGGCCACCCCAAACAGGACAACGAGCGGAGCCTTGATGTTTCTCAATACCGAAACGTACACATGGCCTGCATAGGCATAATCATCATGCGGAGAAATGGCCGTTTTCCAGTAATCCGTTTCCTTGATCCCAATGCGCTCCCGGGTCTTTTCAAGCCCATTGCCCTGCAGCCTTTTGATCCTGGTCATGATCTCATCCATCTGCCAGTCATACCGGGCAAAGCCCACCGTGTCGGCAAGCGGCCTTATGTTTAAGGCTTCCTTATGTTCTTCACCACAACCTCCCATCATCACAAGAAATCCAATCAGCATGACCGCAAATGAAAGCGGAAAATGCTTCATCCGTATCCTGTTTGAATATTGGTATTTCATTCTGCCGTTCTATTTGAAAAATCCCGGACCTTAAAATTAATGATTAATTTTATGATGGGATAAAAGATTGGACAAGAAAACGGATCTATGCATTCATCGCACCGGCCTTACTGACACCTGTGGGTTTCTACACAAAATTATATGAAGTGCCGGCCGGTGTGTGGGTAAGACATTCACCGGGAGGAGCACTCTGCGAGAACTTCTGGCGCCTGGTTGCCTGTCTTTTGCATTGCTGATTCTTGGGAGAGATTTTGTGTTCCTGCCTGCCGCGCACCGGCCAAAGGACGGACAGGCAGGTGGGTGATCCGGTGGCAAAATAAAATTGATTATCAGGGGAAAAAAAGTCCTGCTTTCGCAGGACTTTGATCACAAAACAAACAAAAATCAGGCATTATAAAGCGCCTGCATCGTATGCTTTTTCACCATGCAGTGAATCGTCGAGGCCGATGTCTTCCTCTGATTCAGAAACCTTAACAGGGGTAACAACGTTGATGATGATGAGCATCAGATAGGTAAAAAGGAAGGCATAAGCCGCACCGATCATCACTGCCACAACTTCTTTGAAAAAGAAAGTTGTATCTCCTTCAATCAGGCCGCTTTGCCCCCCGATGGCCTCCACGGCAAAGACCCCCAGCAGTATTGTGCCCAACGTTCCGCCGATGCCATGAACGCCCCAAACATCCAAAGCGTCGTCCCATCCGAGTCTGTTTTTAAAATGAACGGCGATATAGCAACCCGATCCGGCTGCAATGCCGATCAACATTGCCGCCCAGAGGGGGACGAACCCTGCTGCGGGCGTAATGGTAGCCAGCCCTGCAACTGCCCCGGTGAGCAATCCGACAAACTTGGGCTTACGGGCCCTGGACCATTCGATCACCATCCAGGTTATTGCGGCAAATGAAGCGGCAACGTCGGTGTTTAAAAAGGCAAGGGTAGTAATGGCATCCACATCCAGTTCGCTGCCCGCATTAAAGCCGTACCATCCAAACCACAGCAATCCTGTGCCTATGGCAACCAAAGGTATGCTGTTGGGAGGAGAAGCAGTGTCCCTTCTTTTTCCCACATAAAAAACTGAGGCAAGCGCTGCAAAGCCGGCAGTGGCATGTACCACGATACCTCCGGCAAAGTCCTTTACGCCCCATTCGGCCAAAAATCCACCCCCCCATACCATGTGCACAAAAGGATAATAAACAAACAGTTGCCAGACGACAAGGAATATCAGATATGCCTTAAAAGTCACCCGGTTTACAAAAGCCCCTGTGATGAGGGCAGGTGTGATGATGGCAAACATCATCTGGTATGCGACAAATATATACATCGGGTATTTCCCGTTGTCAAAGGCAGCATCAAAAGGAATACCTCTGAGAAAAGCATGTTCCAGATTGCCGATGATTCCCCCTTCGCCTCCGCTGAAACACAAGGAGAATCCCACGGTTACCCACAAAATGGTTGTTATACCCAGCGAAACAAAAGTCTGGATCATGATGCCCAGAATATTCCTTTTGCCTGCCAATCCGCCATAAAAAAAAGCCAGACCCGGTGTCATCAGCATTACAAGGCTGGTGGCAAGGATCATAAATCCGGTTGACCCTGTATCAAACATAATTAAAGCCTCCTGTTTTTAATGTTACGCATTGTTTACAATGAAATCCCAAGTGTAAGAAATATGTTTTGCTGTTGCGGATTGGTAATGACCGAAACCTGCAGAGGGAGAGCAAATTTTTCAGTGATCTGAATCTCTTTGCCTGCTTTCATCCCGATATTTACGATCCCTTCATAAGGCCCGTAATACCCCGTTTCCCCCTTTTCCTTATCCGGCTTTGTGGGGGTTCCCCCCAAAAAGAAGTCAAGGCTTGTTTCTCCGGCTGAAGTGGAGTAACCCAGTTCAAAATAGGTTGAATACTGAAGGTCATTATCTGCCGTCCGGGCATCCGCGCCGGCAAAATTCATTGCCACCAGCAGGCTTAGCGGGAATTTCTCTGTGCCGTTGAAACTCAGTGATCCCTCAAAAACATGACCTGTTTCGTCGTTTTTGTAGTTAAAATAATCATTGTCGGAAATGCTTCCATCCGGTAAAAAATAGTCTGTCACCATCAGTGAAAGAACATCCCTGTAAGTATAGGATGCATAGATATCCGCCTCCTGAAAATTGGCATTGTTGGTGGCGTATGATCCCCATGCCCCTAATGCAAAACCGCCATAACCCATCTCCAGCGAAGGCTGTATGGCAGGTGAATTTCCATAGTCTGTTCCCCGCCAGACATACCGGCTGAGCACATCCGCTCCGGGATCCGGTGTGACCTTGCTCTGCCCCGTTAAAGTTCCGTAAAGGGCAAAAACAAACATCAAAATGAAAGTGAAGTAAGTTAAAATCTGTCTCATCATATTATCATTTAAAAACTGAGACAAAGATTTAAACAAATACTTTGACAATCAATGGTTTAAAAACGTAATTTGATTACGTTAAACACAGTGAAAAAATTAAGGGAATCACTTAGATTTCAATGATATTGTTCCTGATGGCAAATTTGATGAGTTCCACCGTAGATTTAAGTCCGAGCTTTTGCATGATATGGTTTTTGTGTGATTCTACGGTACGGTTGCTGATAAAAAGCTGGCCGGCGATATCCCGGTTGCTTTTTCCTTCGGCAAACAATTTCAGTATTTCATGCTCCCGTTTTGAGAGGAGGTTTTCGACGGGAGCGCCCTTCGAATCATTTTTTGCCTTTTTCACATAACTTTTCAGGATAATAGTGGATACAGGCCCGGTAAAATACTCCTCCCCTGCCGCAACCTGCCTGATGGCTTCCAGCAGTTCTCTTTTCGTTGTGTTTTTGGGAAGGTATGCCATGGCTCCCGCCTTTATTGCATTGAAAATGAAGTCTTCATTTAAGTGCATCGACAGGATAATCACCCTGATTCCGGGATAATCCGCAGTGATGATCCCGGCAATTTCAATACCTGAAATATCAGGCAGGCTGATATCCAGAATAACAATATCCGGCTTTCCGGTTTTCAAAAGAGCGAACAATTCAGCGGCAGAAGATGCTTCGCCGGCAACTTCAATCTCATCCGTATTGATCAGGGCTTTTATCCCGTCCCTGACAATGGCATGGTCGTCGACAAGTATTACTTTAATCGGGCTCATTGTTGTTTGCTGTTAAAGGGATTTCAATATTAATTTCTGTTCCTTTTCCCGGTTTTGCATGGATAACAAAATTTCCATTCAGCAGGCGCACCCTCTCTTTCATGTTGGCAATGCCATTGCCCCTGGCTTTGGCAGGATCGGAGAGGTCCATTCCTTTTCCCTTGTCTCTGATAACCACTTGAATAAGATCTGTCTGCCGGGTAAGAAAAAATTCCGCTTCCATTACATCCGCATGTTTCACAATATTGTTCAGGGCTTCCTGTATGGTTCTGAAAAGGTAGATCAATGTTCTGTTATTGAGATCGTTATACCTGCCATCATAAGTAAAACGGATGTAAATGCCGCTGCTTTCGAAAATTTCCCCAAAAATGTTTTTCAGTGCGGTTACCAGTCCGAATTCATTCAGCACGGCAGGCATGAGGCCGTTGGATATGCGTCGTATTTCACCGATCGTGTTATCGAAAGAAGCTTTAACCTCTTTAAGGGTTTTGTTCATCAAACACAGTTCGGTTCCCTGGATGCTTTCCAGCTTCAGTTTCAGAGCCACCAGCGACTGGCCCAGGCCGTCGTGCAATTCCCTTGAAAGCCTTTGTCGTTCCATCTCCTGACCATCGATCATGGCGGTGATCCTTTTATTTCGCTCTTCAGATAATTCGATTTCTTTCTCTCTCAGGCTTTTTGCCATGCTGTTGAATGAGCCTCCCAACTCCCCTATCTCATCGCCGGGTGTGAGCGGAAGAGCAATGTCGAAGTCTCCCTTCCTGATATTGGATATTGCATCCTTCAGTTTTATCAATGGCAAAGTGATCTTTTTGGAAAAAATATAGGAAATCACAAATACAATAATGGCCACTGCAATGGTCAGCATCAAAATATTATTCCGGATGTGGTATATTGACATGGTGGCTTCGGAGTAATCGATCTCAGCCAGTATCACCCAGTTAAGTCCGGGAATATGTATCCGGCTGAAGGAGCTCAGCACTTTGATTCCCCTGTAGTCATCAACAACCTCTGTTCCTGTAATATCCCCAAAAGCGCAGACAGCAGCTTCGGTTTCCACTTTGGTATGCATAATTGACTTCCTTTGAAACCGGGAGGCGGTTCGCATAAGCATATCGTTTCCAACAAGATAGGATTCTCCTGATGTTCCCAACCCCTCTACCGGATTTTGTTCCAGCATGATTGTGTTTATTGCACCGATTGAAATCTCAACAGCAATCATGATATCAAGAGGAGCAGCAAAGCCGGGAACTGAACCCGTCATCATCATCCGGGGCATTCCCGATTCCGGATCAATGAAATAATCGTGGATAATAAACCCGCCGGTGCCGGGTGTTTTACTCATCACCCGCCTTACAAGACTGTCACTCATCCCTGCTCCAGCCTTTTGTGATGTATCAGACAGTTTCAGATCATAGAAAATCAGCGCCTTCTCTGTTGTTTTAATGTAAACCCCTTCATAATAACCTCCGGAACGCAGATAATCGATTAAATATGCCTGCTTTTTATCCGGTGTTTCGTTTTCAGGATCAAGCACTTTCTCTCCATCAAAATCAATATGTGACAGGAGTTCTAATTCTCTGATCCGGTCATGAAAAAATTGCTCAATCCGGGTTTTTTTAACTACCCTTACCGAGGTGAGCTGATTAAAGGTCCTGTCAAGCAGCGCCCTTTTTGAATTATAAAATGAATACACGCTGACAACAGCTATTGCGGAGATGCTGACAATTACGAAATACAATACTATTTTATCAGAAAGAGAGATACTGCGCATCGTGTGGAGAAAGCAAAAAAAAATTAAGATTTAATGTTTCATTTCAAGTGAACCTGATTATTACGCATTGTTGTTGGATAACATATACGTATTTTTCACCGGCCGGCCATATATTCAAGGATTTTTTCCCTGTCACGGTCAGACAGTTTATGATGATTACCGCCCACCTGGTTCCTGATCATGACGGGGAGCAGGGCCTCTTTGTCCTTGTCCGATATTCCCGCCTCATCCAGGCGTACCGGGCTGCCTATACTTTTGAAGAAGTCTTCGAGGTTTGAGATGGTTTCTCCGGGGTCGCCGGTATCGAATACTGCCCGGCCGAGTTCACCTATACGGCCGGGAATCCTCTCTTGATGCAGCTTCAGCCATGCGGGATAAGCCATCGAAAGGGTGGCTCCGTGCGCGGTATCGAAAAGCAGGGAGATCACATGGCCGATGCTGTGCACGCCCCAGTCGCCGTATTTCCTGCCGTACAGGGTGAGGCCGTTCAGGGCCATTGTGGCCGCATACATGATTTTCTCCCGGAGGCGGTAACTGTATAGGTCATTCAGTAATAACGGTCCGTATTCTATCGCCTCTTTCATGACAGAGAAGACAAAGCGGTCGGACAGGCTGGCTTCCCCCTCACCGAAGAA
This sequence comes from Bacteroidales bacterium, assembly GCA_016927695.1. Lineage (GTDB taxonomy): Bacteria > Bacteroidota > Bacteroidia > Bacteroidales > JAFGHD01 > JAFGHD01. The sequence goes on along the minus strand of JAFGME010000274.1, from coordinate 12,599 downwards.
ATTCTCAAGGGCATGGGCCATGAGGTCTGTGATCCCGTATGCTGTGTAATCTTTGGGAACCGAAAAGGTGTAGGAAGGATCAAGAAAGGAATGTGCCGGATAGCACAGCCTGTTTCCCCAGCCTAACTTTTCCTTTGTTTCATGATTTTGGATCACGGCAAAAGGATTCATCTCCGAGCCGGTGGCGGCCAGGGTCAAAACCGCCACCACAGGAATTGCCGAAGCCGGTTTTGCCTTATTCTTCATAAAAAGCCACCCGCTATGGTCTACCGGTATCGTAACGGAGATGATCTTGGCAGAATCCAGCACACTTCCGCCCCCCACTGCCAGGATGATATCCGGCCTGAATTCCCTGCCTGCAGCGGCAGCCGCATCCACATCTCCGATCACCGGATTGGGCCTGATGCCCGAAAATTCGGACACTTCGCCACCGGCCTCTTTCAAACTCTGCATCACGGCATCATAGATCCCGTTTTTTTTGACCGACCCTTTCCCGTAAACAAGGAAAACTTTTTTTCCATACGCTGAAACTACATTCCCGAGGTCGCCCACAACGCCTTTTCCAAAATGCACTATGGTCGGATTATCGATTTTAAAATTTTCCATTTTCGTAAACTGTTTATTTCTAATACTTATTGACTTGGGCTGATCTGCGCTATCCGTTTGACATATCTCTTGCGTACAGGTCGGCCATGGTGTTCTCGAAATGTCCTGAGTGCCCCCTTACGTACCTGAATTCGATATACTTTCCGTCAGCAAGAGAATCAAACTTTTTCCAGTGGGCAATATTCCTCACCTTCCTCCCTTCCGAAGTGTGCCAGTGGTTAATTTTCCAGTTGAATATCCACTCTGTGAGCCCTTTACGCACATACTGACTGTCGGAAACAATCCGGATTTCAGTATGATCTGCAAGTATTTCAAGACCTGTTATGGCAGCCTGAAGCTCCACCAGGCAGCTGTTTTGAAGCCTGCTTCTGAAAGTGTACAATTTATAATCTCCGCCGGCATATTTAATGATCACTGCATAGCCGGAGCCATTGCATTTCTCACGGTAGGATCCGTCGACATACAACTCGGTGATATTCTCCATTCCGGCCTCTGATGCAAAAGATTCATCCATGCCGTTTCTGCGGTCAACGGCGAGTATGTTGTTCAGGTTATTGTATGCCCCGATGTCTTTGCCGTCACACAAGGCAAAATTAAGTTCAAATCCGGGAACAAAGATATCCTCCTTTTTCACCCCTAATATCTTGGCAAACTGGGCTTTGTTGTTCTGCAAAACGGAGTTGATCCGTGCATCCCCCGAGAAAGTCATCTGCCGGGTGTTTCTGTTATACACCACCGTTGATGACCGGCCCTCGTGCCTCAGGGCAACGGCATACATTCCCTGCCCTGCGCTTTCTATCTTCATATGGAAAGTGAGCATTTTCATAAACCTCCCAAAGTTACTCATTCTCTTTTATTCTATTTTTGTGAAAAACTGTCTGAATTATGATTCATAAACAAAAACCGGAAGATTTAAACAGGATCAACAAAGGTACCCTCATGGAGAGTCTGGGTATCGAATACCTGGAGGCGAAGGAAGGGTTTGTAAAAGCACGTATGCCGGTGGATCACAGGACCCTTCAGCCTATGGGCATACTTCACGGGGGGGCAAGCATTGCCCTGGCCGAAACCGTTGGAGGATTAGGCTCAGCGCTGCTGGTTGACCCTGACCGGTATGAAATCCGGGGGGCTTCACTCGCGGCCAACCACCTGGGTGCAGCCACCGGAGGATATGTTTTTGCAGAAGCCCGGATACTGCACCAGGGAAAAATGACCCATGTGTGGGATATAGAGATAAAAACGGAAGACGGACGAAAAATCTCCCTGTCACGACTGACTGTTATGATTATACCGAAACAAAAAAAGGGTGAATAAGCTGCATAAAGCCATACATCTTTGCCTTGACAAAAACATACCTTTTGTCAGTTACAGAATTCCCGGTAAGAGAAGGGTTCAAACCCGCATACAACTTTCGGGCAGGATGCTCTTTTTCAGCTCTTTGAGTGAAGCCGTGAACCGTCCGGGATTCATTTATGCCCCGTTTCATCCCGCCACAAACTATCCGGTAGCGCTTTTCGGGCCGGAAATAATGTTTGAAGGGGATGCGCAAGACGAGCTCCTGGAAAAACTGTCGGCATCTTCCGGGCTTAATGCTGATTGTAAACAGGATTTGCCTTTTCAGATAAGCAAAGCAGAGTATATTGAACAGGCAAAGACCTTTATTGACTCATTTGATAAAATTTTCAGAAAGGCGGTACTGTCACGGGTAATCCTCCCTCCATGCCGGGCCGGCTTTGATGTTGTTGCTTTCTACTTTCGTATGTTGGAAAGTTACCCCGAAGTCTTCTGCCACCTGATCCATATCCCCGGTAAAGGAACCTGGGCCGGGGCATCGCCGGAAACATTGCTGAAGGTGGATGGAAAAACTGCAAGAACCGTTTCACTTGCCGGTACAAAACTGAAAAAAAAGGAAGGACCATCAAGTCGTTGGGGAAACAAGGAAAAGGATGAACAGCAAATTGTTACAGAGCATATTGAAGAAGTTCTCAAAAATACCGGCATCACTGAATACCAAAAGGATCCGGTTTTGGATACACCTGCCGGAGAGCTTGTCCACCTGACCACTGCCATTCATTTCGATGCTGCTCTGATAAAAGGCATTGAAGGCAGGTTTATCGAAGCCCTTCACCCTACCCCTGCCGTTTGCGGCAGCCCGAAAAAAGATGCTTTAAAACTTATTCTTAGCACAGAAAAACACAACCGTGAATATTATTCAGGAGTTTTGGGTATCGTGGAAGGAGCCGGTAAGATGGATCTGTTTGTTAACCTTCGCTGTATGAAAATTGTGGGCAACCAGCCGGTCCTGTATGTAGGTGGCGGGCTTACAGCGTTTTCAGATCCTGAAAAAGAGTGGGAGGAAACACAGCTCAAGGCGGCCACCCTGACCCGGTATATTTTCTAAAGCACACTCTGTCAGCCTGTTTCGGATATTCTTTTCAGGCGGGCATATTCGACTATGCTGAAATTCTTTCCCTCCAGCCTGATCAACCCTTCTTCGTTGAATTTATTAAGCATCCGGATGACCGTTTCGGGGCTCATGCCCGACAGTTCAGCCAGGTCTTTCCTGGAAAGGGGCAGTTCAAACTCGTTTTTTTTAAAAATCCTGTCGGCAAGGCAAAGCAGTATATCGGCAAGCCGGCCGTAAGCCTGTTTGTTGGTGAGACAAAAAAAACGTCCGTATATCTGGATGCTGTTTGCGCTTAAAATATCGATCACTTCCCGGGCAAAATCTGCATTGCTTCTGAGGAGGCTCCTGAAAAACACAATATCTATCTGCCTCACCTCCGAATCGATATAGGCCATGGCAGAATACTGATAGGTTTTGTTTTCTTCTGAAAGAGAGGAAAGGGCGAGTAAGTTCCCGTCAGGGATTATTTTGAGCACCAGTGAGCTCGTTCCGTCTTCCAGAAAAACCTTAGCCAGGCCTTTCTCCATAAACATCACATGAGAAGCAAAACTACCCTGTTTACAGATAATCTCACCCTTTTTGTAATTGAGTTTTACGGAACTGGCTTCCAGTAAATCCTTTTCAGGCCCGGTGAGTTTCTCAAAACATTTGCAATGAGACAAACCAATGGTACATCCGGTATATTGCTGAGTGTTTTCCATTTTATTAAAGTAGTTTGCAAAGATACTAAAAGATCAGAAAAAAAACTGATCTGAATCAGACTAATATCCGTTTCATAACATTTGTAACAGGTATGTATTACTGCTGCCATTTTGTTTGCAATTCAGTCAAATCAACAACTTTTGTATGGATAAATCATAACACTTACAGAAATGACTGATTCGGCTGTGATAAAACATTGTCAGGCTTTGGCAATTGCGGGTTTGGCCACATTTATATTGCTGTTTTCGGGTTGTACAAAAGAGGTTATAAAAGGCGAGCCGAAAGCTGAAAGTTATGCTTCCTGTGAAGGATGTCATACGGATTATGCTCAGCTGCAGGCCATTTACACCCCCGACACTGCCGCCCCTGCGGGAGGTTGCGGCGGTGAAGCCCCTCACTATGAGCCCTACGACAGGGTGTTTATGGGTGGAGAAGGATATCAGGCTTATAAAACTTCAGGTCACTACCAGATCGGATGCACCGGATGCCACAACGGAAAAGACAATACCGACGACAAAGCCACCGCCCATTCCGGCAATTTCCTCCGTCATCCTTCTGAGTCGTATGAAGAGAAGTGCGGAACCTGCCACCAGCAAATTGTTGACAATTTCAAAACCAGCCTGCATCACGGTACGGGGCAGAAAAGGAAAGTAACCATGCGCAGCGGCCTGAACGGACCCTCGGAGTTTGATCTGCTTCCTGCACACCAGATCGAAGGGTACAACAACAACTGCGCAACCTGCCATGGCACCTGCGGCAACTGCCATGTCACACGCCCCATTATGGGAGGCGGGGGCCTTGCCAAAGGACATAACTTCACCAGGACACCCGACATGATCAGCGTTTGCGTTACATGCCATGTTTCACGAGGAGGGCACGCTTATTTGGGTGTGGCTTCCGGAACACAACCCGACGTACACCTCACCCAGGCCGGATTCAAATGCACCGACTGTCACAATGGTAATGAGCTTCATGGCGACGGAATGGAGGTGGAACAAAGATATGCTTACAGCAAACTTCCGGAATGTGAGGATTGTCACTCCGGTTCGGCCTCAAAGAACGGGTACCATGCCATGCACTACGAAGATTTCAACTGCCAGGTCTGCCATTCACAGGTGTATAACAACTGCGGCAGCTGTCATATACACGGGTCAGGAGCCAGAATACCCGCCTACCTTGATTTCAAAATCGCAGGCAACCCCATTCCCGACATCAAAACAGGTTTCAACTTCACCCTTGTGCGCCGGACACTTGCAGCGCCTGACAACTGGGAAAAATACGGCGTGGCTGAATACGCCAACTTCGATGCCTTCCCAACCTATAATTATACTTCTCCTCACAACATTCTGAGATGGACCGACCGTACCACAGTAGAGCAGGGCATGCATTGCTCATCAAGTTGCCATATCCGCAACGAAGGGGGCACACTCGTAAACAAGCAACTCTACCTGTTTATGGAAAACCTCCTGGAATGGGAACAGGACGCCTCTGAGAGCATCACCGTTGACGGCAAACTTCCACCGGATTGGTTTGAGCGCTTATAACCGATATTCAACAGAAATTCAAATAATTACTAACTAAAAAATTTTCAACAATGCTTAAGAACAAATTTTGGTTATTCGGGATGCTATTCTCCCTGCTATTTATGGTTGCATGCGACAAGGATGACGACACTGATGAACCGCAACCCACGCCGGTTATAGAATCTGAGGTGCTGGCTACCTATCTTGAGTCGGCCAATTCCCCTCTTGGTAAAGATTTCGTCAATTCAGACATGCCGACCATTATGTCTGCAACCGATGTAAAAACACTGAATGAAACCGGCCAGGTGTATATCATTGACATCAGATCAGAGGCCGATTTCACCGCCGGTCATATTGAAAACGCAGTAAGGGTTGACTTCGCCAACATCCTCAGCCATATTAAATCGGTTAACCTATCAGGTTATACCAAGGTGGCCGTTGTATGTTACACCGGGCAGACAGCCGGTTATGCAGCCAGCCTGCTCCGTCTGATGGGCTACGACAAAGTGTTCTCGATGAAGTGGGGAATGTGTTCATGGCACGCCGATTTTGCCGGAAAATGGAATACAGCCATCTCCAACGGCAATGCCTATGCCACGCAATTCACTGCCACTCCGACAGATAAAGCGGCAAAGGGAAACATGCCCACCCTCTCCACCGGAAAAACCACCGGCCAGGAAATCCTTGAGGCAAGGGCGGCTGCCTTGTTAACTGACGGGTTCGGACCTGCCAGTATCACAAACACGGCTGTTTTCGATAACCTGAGCGCCAATTACATTGTGAACTACTGGCCGGCCAACCATTATGCCGACCCCGGACACATCCCCGGAGCCATTCAATATACTCCCAAAGAAACAATGAAACTGGCTGCCGATCTCAAAACCCTGCCCACCAATAAACCTGTGATAGTGTATTGCTACACAGGGCAGACAAGCGCTTTCCTGGTAGCATACCTGCGCCTGCTGGGTTACGATGCAAAATCGCTGCTTTTCGGAACCAACGGGATGATTTATGACCACATGGCCGCCGGTGGACTGACCATTTTCAGCGACACTCAGATCATGGGTTATGATTATGTGACCAACTGATCCTGTTGACCTTAACAGGTCGCATCAAAAGCATATCCCCCTGAAACAGGATTTCAGGGGGATTTTTTATGCGAAACATTTCTATCTTTGTAAAAACAAGACTTTTGAGCACATCGGATAAGAAGAGCGCCGCCCTGCTGGCAGATATTTTTTGCAGGAAGGGATTGAAATACATCGTTATCTCACCGGGATCGCGTAACGCTCCTCTGATCATCAGTTTTGCCGGTAATTCCGCCTTTGAGCCGCTCAGCATTTTCGATGAGCGCTCCGCCGCATTTTTTGCCTTAGGCTTAGCCCAGCAAACCAGGAAAGCTGTTGCGATAGCCTGCACTTCCGGCACGGCGGCCCTGAACTATGCCCCCGCCATCGCCGAAGCTTATTACCAGCAGGTACCCCTCCTGATCCTCACTGCCGACAGGCCCGCCGACCAGATTGATCAGGGCGACGGACAAACCATCCGACAAAAAAACATCTTCAGAAATTATGTGAAAGCCTCCTTTGAACTGCAGGAGAATTTTTCTTCAGAACATGATTTCCGCAGGGCTGAAAGAATATTGCACAGGGCCATCGACCTCACCATGGCCCCTGCCGCCGGTCCCGTGCATATCAATCTTCCCTTTTCCGAACCCATTTACAGCCAGGTTGAAAATCACAGCTGGACGTTGAAATATAGCAGCCCGGTTAAAAAAATATCCGGATTCAGCGAAGCTGACGCAGCCCCTTACATCCGTTCATGGAAAAAATACAGCAAAAAACTGGTCATTGCAGGATTGTCACCTCCCGATCCGGCATTGGCCATCCAACTGCAGAGAATCACCGGTGATCCCGGTGTAAGGCTTCTTTCAGAGACCACCTCCAACATTTCCGGGTGTACTGCCTGCACCTGCATCGATAAGATCGTTTCGACCATCCGGCCGGAAGAATCGGAAAACTTCAGGCCCGAACTTCTTTTGACCTTCGGAGGGCATGTGGTTTCCAAAATGATCAAAACCTTTATCCGCAACAACCAGCCTGCCGCACACTGGCACATCGACCCTGCAGGCTATCCCATGAATACATACGGTTGTCTTTCTTCAGTCATCAAAGCCATTCCTGAGCAATTTTTCAGTTTCATGCAAAGTCAAACCCTAAAAACCGGCTTTGGATACTCTGGCGCCTGGGCTGACCGTGATCAAAGATCAGAGGAAAGGCACATCCGTTTCCTGAGGGATGCCCCTTATTCCGACCTGAAAGTTTTTGAGATCATCTTACAACACATCCCCGAAAACAGCAGCCTTCATCTGGGCAACAGCACCCCTGTGAGGTATGCCCAGCTCTTTAAGCCCTTCAGGAAGCTGGCATATTTTTCCAACAGGGGAGTCAGCGGCATCGACGGAACGGTTTCCACTGCAGCAGGCGCTGCATGGGCCACCCGGAAAATTACCACACTTATCACCGGCGACCTTGGCTTTTTTTATGATTCCAACGGTCTTTTTCATGATTACCTGGAGAACCGCCTGAAAATCATTGTCATCAACAATTCCGGGGGAGGGATATTCAGGTTCATTCCTGGCCCTGACAGCACACCGCACCTGGAGAAATTCTTCGAGGCCCGGCACCACAGAAATGCCCGGTTCATTGCCAAAGCGGCGGGCATTGAATACTTCTCTGCAGGCAATATGACAGAATTATCAACTGAATTGAAAAATCTTTATAATACTTCTTCTCCGGCCATCCTCGAGGTACACACTCCGGGAGAAACAAACGGGGAGATACTGAGGAATTACTTCAAATATCTGGCAGAATAACCTGTTCGTATTAAACATTTTACGAATTTTGGCGTTCGATTCGGAAACACCATAAACATGGAAGTAACAAGAAACTGGACACAGAAAAAAAAATACACCGATATCCTCTTCGATTTCTGGAGCGGTATCGCCAGGGTCACCATCAACAGGCCGGAGGTGCGGAATGCTTTCAGGCCGCAAACCGTTTTTGAGATAGGCGATGCACTCAGGATATGCCGGGAGGATGAAAATATTTACACTGTGGTACTGACAGGCGCCGGCGACAAGGCTTTCTGCAGCGGCGGCGACCAGAACTACAAGTCACACGGCGGGTATCTGGATGAAAAGGGGGTGCCCCGCCTGAATGTGCTGGACGTGCAGAAACAGATACGCTCCCTGCCCAAGCCCGTAATAGCGATGGTAAACGGGTACGCCATCGGCGGCGGCCACGTGCTGCACGTGGTGTGCGACCTGAGCATCGCTTCCGAAAATGCCGTCTTCGGGCAAACAGGCCCGAAAGTGGGCAGCTTCGATGCGGGCTTCGGATCATCGTACCTGGCCAGGATCGTAGGACAGAAAAAGGCGCGTGAAATATGGTTCCTGAACTTCCAATATACTGCAAAGGAGGCTGAAAAAATGGGGCTGGTGAACAAGGTGGTGCCTCTTGAAAAGCTGGAGGATACGGTGGTGGAATGGTGCCTCACCATGCAGAAACGCAGCCCCATGGCGCTCAGGATGATCAAAATGGGTCTGAATGCCGAATTAGACGGGCAGGCAGGCATACAGGAGTTAGCCGGAAATGCCACCCTGCTCTATTACATGACCGAAGAGGCGCAGGAAGGGAAGAATGCCTTCCTCGAAAAAAGAGATCCCGATTTTAAAAAATTCCCGAAATTTCCGTAAATTGCACTCTGAAACAAACTGCTGAGATGGAAAGGGGAGAAGTTCTTAAACTGGTAAAAGAAGCCGTTCATGAGGTGGACGACAAGGCAGAGATCATCCTTTTTGGTTCGCGTGCAAGGGGCGATTTCCAAAAAGAATCGGACTGGGATTTCTTGATTTTGACTGAAAACGGTGAAGATTTTCAGATCAGGAAAGAGATCAGAAACAGGCTGTTTTACAGAGAATTAGAAAGCGGTGAGGTGTTCAGCCTGATCATTCATTCTCAGGAGTACTGGAATAAGCTTAGACTTTCATTATTCTATAGAGAAGTTGAAAAAGACGGGGTAATATTATGATATTCCAAAAGGAAGACTATATCATGTTTCAGACAAAAAAAGAAATCGTAGAACCATTGATCAAAAAAACCGCGTATTTTATTGACGCTATAAACAAGAAAATTATAGAAAAGTGAGGTTTTCACCCTGGATACAAGCTTCCCGTTTGCGGACTTTGCCTCTGGCGCTCTCGAGTGTGGCGCTTGGAAGTTTTGTGGCCTTTTACGATGGCGGCTTCAACCTGAAGGTGGCTGTACTGGCAGGCATTACCACGCTGTTTCTGCAAATACTCTCCAACCTGGCCAACGATTACGGTGATTCCAAACACGGGGTGGACAGTGAGAACAGGGTTGGGCCGCTGCGGGCAGTGCAAAGCGGAAAGATTGCCCCGAAGTCGATGAAAAAGATGGTGATCTTCTTCATCGTCCTGTCGCTGATCACCGGCCTGTGGCTTATTTATGAAGGAACAAAAGGAATTCCCCCGTTGTACGTGCTGATCTTCCTCGCGCTTGGGTTCGGGGCAGTGGCAGCCGCGGTGAAATATACCATTGGTGAGAATCCTTACGGCTATTCCGGATTCGGCGACCTGTTCGTTTTTCTTTTTTTCGGCCTCACGGGCGTAATGGGCACTTACTTCCTGCACACCCACGCGCTGAAATGGGAAACCCTGCTTCCCGCATCCGCCATGGGATTCCTGGCCACCGGCGTACTCAACCTCAACAACATGCGCGACAGGGTGAACGACGCATCCTCCGGCAAAAATACCCTGGTGGTGCGAATGGGAATTGAAAGGGCAAAGTGGTATCACCTGTTTTTATTGAGCGGTTCTGTAATGGCAGGCCTGGCTTATATGATCATCAATTACCACACCCCTTTCCAGATGCTGTTCCTGTTGACCATTCCCATGCTGTGGCTGAACGTGGCCGGCGTGTTCAAAAATACCATCCCCGGGGAGCTCGATCCCTACCTGCGAAAACTGGCCATAGCCAGCTTACTTTTCTCGATCAGTTTTGGGATTGGGTTGTTGTTTTGAGAAAGCAATTGAAATAAATTGTAAGGCATCAAAGGGTTCTTAAACAGTTGGCAAGCAGGGTCAATATGGCTGAAATAACTGCTTAATATATCATTTGTCTAAAAAATTCAATAAATCAGAATTTATAATGTCTTCGTAAGTATCAATTTGGACAGTAATTATATCAATTATGTTATTATTTTTTGTTAATATTAATGTCATATTTCCAAGCCTGACGGGAAGATTGTTCAGTGAATTTTGTTCATCAAATAATACTGTTATTTTTTCTTTAATACTGTTTAAATTAATATCAGATTGTTGATAGATAACAGTAAATCGGTTTTTATCCTTTATGGTTAATAACTCATCAAACTTAGTCAATGCTTTTTGAACACATCCATAACATGAATAAGTGGGAATTAAAATAAATACATGAGCGCTAATTGGAATTTCCTGTTTAAAGTTTTTCAGAATCTCATTAAAACTTACCGTTTCAATATCATATTCAGGATTGCAACTAAAAATTATTGCTACAATTAATACTGAATACTTACATTTCATAAAATTACAAATTGAACAAACTTAGTGTTAGATTATCATTTTCATCATTTGAGTTCGGTGTATTACTGATATAAATTCCATCCGGGGCGGGTAGTATTATTTCCGGAGAGTTATTCCGATAATCAAAAACTACCTCCCTTAAAACATTATAATTTGAATCCATGACAATAATGGACCACCTCATTTTCTCAACATCAAATTTGTTTTGCGAGGAATAATAAAATCGATGCTTAACTACTCTATAAATTCTTTTTGTAAATTTATCAAAAACTATATTAATATATTTTGGTTCCAGTGACTGATAATCCTTATAATAAGCTATATCTGATTGTTTATTGTCCGGGTACGGTGTGAATTTCCCGGTATATTTGCTTTTGCACTGAAATGATGATAGTCCTTGTCCGTTTTTATACAAATATATACTATCATCGCAAAAAAATGAGACTAAACAATGCAAGCCGTCAAACGGGCATATTTGGGGAAAATAATTACAGAAATCCAGGTTTTTTGATATATAGCTTTGAGGAAACTTACCCCAAAGGTTTTCTCTGTTGTTTTTATCTTTAAATAAATCTATCTGATAAACCGGTTCTACATTTTTATAATAACTTAATCGCTCAGACACTATCCCAACATTTAAAACATTATTTGAGTTGCCAATAAATACAGTGCCCCCAGAACAAAATACTCCATTCTCAGGATTGGTAGCAGGAATACCCTTAGTTAGTTTATGTTGCATCCTGACTATACCTGATGAATCTATTAAAAGCAGTGAATTCGAATTTTGATGGAATATAATTATTGAATCAATACTTTTAATATATGTCTGGAAAAACATAGCGCTAAAGCCAGACAGGGGATTCATGACATACGAAGAAGCAATATTACTTTCCCCAATTTCAAATACATGTATTTTTCTATCCAATACAGATTGTAATGTAAGTATTGTTGTTTTATTATCTCGATAAAGTGAGTTAGGAATAAAAGCGAACGGTCTGTTTAAATCAATTGTTAAACTTTCAATTTTTTCCGCAATTAGTATATGGTTATTTTTGTTATTATCACGGCAAGTAATAACTAACAACATTAAAATACCACCGATAATAGTGATCAATATCTTATTTTTCAATAAATTATATTTATATTGAACATGATAGTAACGAAACCGATTTGCATTAATTGGTTACTAAACCCAAATGAGCGAAAATTTTCTATCTCTGATCACAAATTCTAATAACACAGCGAGCTTGTGAAATCCAGGCATCCCAGTTGTCTGATAGGGTTACACCACTTGGAAGACCAATATAATAATCAGTGCCATCATGTGAATTATAAAATTTATTAAGAACTATTTCCTCATCAACAATTGAATCAATTATTCCATTAAGACTATCAATATTTGGAAATAGGACTCTATATGTTGTATCAGAGAAATAGCCTGGTACATCTGAATTATTATAACATGCATTGAAAGAAGTTACAGCATTCACAATATTCTCTGCAGAACTCCCATTTATTACAACTTGTGGAAGACAGTTTTTTGAAGGCCAACCGCAAAAAATCCATACGTAAACCTGAACCATACATTGGCAATTATGATTATAGTACCAAGTGGAATAACTATAGAGAGTTTCATTCCCAAACGGTGACTTCAAATATCCAGTCCCGGGTCCTGCATTGTTTGCTGTTTTATACTCCTGTATTTCCATGTCTTCTT
>JAFGME010000001.1 GCA_016927695.1 Bacteroidales bacterium | reverse complement strand
GAAAAACAAAGCTTATGAAAAGAGGTTTGCCAGGCCATATTGATACAGCAGGCTTATTACGGCTTTAGGGAATGAGGATAATTGATTTATAGCCACCGGAAACTTTCAGGCTGCGCAGAGACTTTTCACTCCGCCACCTTCTCCCATCCCATTTTCGACATATTTCTGTAAATAATCGCTCCTGCAATGAGGGCAACGACAAAGTATCCCAGCGCCCAAAGGTTTTGCCCGAAAATCAGCTTGCCGATGCCGAAGAGAACACACATCACCAGCACACAGCCTGCCAGCCAGTTTAGCATTAGTTTCCCGTATCCGCTGTCGCCTTTCACCTCCGGTATCAGGTGGGTGACAGGCTTCCACCCTTTGCCTCCGGGATGCACCTGCCTGTAAAAAGACTTCAGGGTATCTATGTTGGTGGGAGGAGTAATGAAGGTGACCGCCAGCCACACTGCGGTTGACCATATTACAATTACGATCAGTGTGAGAGGGAAATCCTTATCGTACACATCCCACCCCAACCCATACACCAGCACGGGAAACACCACATAAGGGGCCAGCATGGCGGCAATCTCGGTCCATGCGTTGATCCTCCACCAGAACCATCTCAGTATGAGCACCAGCCCGATGCCCCCGCTGCAGGCGAGCACAAACTTCCATGCATCGCTGATCCTGCTGAACTGGGTTGTCATGACAAAGGAAAGCGCCAGGAGAAGAAAAGCAGTCAACCTTGATACTTTGACATAATACTTCTCCCCGCCGCCCTTTTTTATAAAAGGACGGAAAAGGTCGTTGATGATATAGGAGGTGCCCCAGACTGTCTGGGAAGCTATGGTTGACATATAAGCTGCCAGAAAGGCCGCCATCAGGAGGCCTGTCAGGCCGGAAGGCAGGTAGTCGCGTATCACCATAACATAGGTGGCTCCTTTGTCGGTTTCGGCAGGGTATAACACCAGGGCTGCCAGGGCCACTACGATCCAGGGCCAGGGACGAAGTGCGAAATGTGCAATCTGGAACCATAAGGTGGCCAGCAAAGAGTGTTTTTCATTTTTGGCCGACATCATCCTCTGGGCCACATAGCCTCCTCCTCCGGGTTCAGCGCCCGGATACCAGCTTGCCCACCATTGCACTCCCAGGTAAGCCACAAATGCCGTAAAACTTAATTTCAACAAACCGGCAACACCCGGAGCGCTTCCGGCACTGTCTCCTACCACCGGAGCATAGCGGAACACCCATTCAGGAAGCTTCTCTTTCAGGCCGGCGACGCCTCCGATATCGGCAGTTCCCACAGCATAAACCGCCAGCGCAATGCAGCCGGCCATGGCCATAATAAACTGGAACGAATCGGTAAAGGAAACCCCCCATAAGCCCGAGACGGAGGTATAAAAAGCCACGAAAAGCATGATCATACCCACCCATAGCAGGTGAGAGCTGAACTCCAACCCTGCCCATCGGACATTATCATACCCAAAGAAGAGCAGGTCGGGAAACATCACAGCCAGGATTTTCACCATGGCCAGGTTTACCCATGCGATGACGATGATATTCATAAACACCCCGATATATAGTGACCTGAACCCTCGCAGGAAGTTGGCCGCTTTTCCTGAATAGCGGATGGAAACAAACTCACAATCAGTAAGTATTCCCGCCCTGCGCCACAACCTTGCAAAGAAAAAAACAGTGAGCATACCTCCAAAGAGCATGTTCCACCAGAGCCAGTTACCGGCAATGCCGTTGGTGGCTACCAGTTCTGTTACAGCAAGAGGGGTGTCGGCGGCAAAGGTAGTCGCCACCATACTCGTTCCGGCAATATACCAGGGCAGTTTGCGCCCGCTGAGGAAAAAATCCTGTGTGCTATTTGAAGCCCTGCGTGACATGTACAATCCTATCCCTATACTGATGACAAAATATGCAGCAACGATAATCCAATCCATCAAACTCAGCCCCATGAATGTTGTTTTAAGTTGTTTACGGCAAATATCAGGAACAATTTTAAGTATTTACATACGTTTAATCAAAAATTTGAAATATTTTTACCTGCTTAAGAATAAGCAAACTTACAAAGTAATGAAAATTTTTACTCAGGCAATGTTAGCATTGTTATTTCTTGCCGGCTGTTCAGGGGAGAATGGCGATGATTCAAATTTCAGGATCAACGGGAATATCGCAGGTGGATACGAAGGCAAAGCCTATCTGCTTAAAAGAGAGAGCGGCGAATGGATCAGGCTCGACTCAGCCGAAACCATCCAGGGCAATTTTATGCTCAAAGGATTTCTGGAACTACCCGAAGCATATTATATCGGCGACAACAGCGGGAAAGGCTATGCCCTCCTGTTTGTTGAGCCCGGTGAAATCATCTTTAAGACGGAAGCGACCGCATTTCGCGACAGCGCTGTAATTTCAGGTTCGGCCTCCCATCAGGAATATGACGCATTCATGGAAAATTCAAAAAAGTACGAAGAGTTGATGGAGGAGGCTTATGAAAACATGAAAACTGCACGTAATGCCGGGGATGAAGAAACAGCCGGGAAATGGGAAGCGGAATATGACCGTATCAACGGGGAGTTAAAGCAGTTTGTCTTAGACTATGCAACTAAAAATAACCGTTCTGTGGTTTCAGCATATATCGTGCTTAGAAATGCTTATTATTACGATGAAAATGACCTTGAGCCGGTTGTCAATCAGTTTTCTTCCTCTATCTCCGGATCGGTATATGTGAAAAAACTCACTGAACGCGTTGAAACCCTGAAGCGGGTAGCCGTTGGGCAGCCGGCAGTGGATTTCACCATGAACGATACGGCCGGAAATCCTGTGGCCCTGTCGGCGTTGTTCGGCAACTATCTGCTCGTTGATTTCTGGGCTTCCTGGTGTGGGCCCTGCCGGCAGGAAAACCCCAACATTGTTGAAATTTACCGCAATTATCATGTGCGGGGCTTCGATGTACTCGGCGTTTCTTTTGACAAAAGCAGGGACAAATGGTTGCAGGCCATCGCAGATGACAACCTTACCTGGCATCATGTTTCGGACCTTGCCTACTGGAACAATGCCGCCGGCAAACTTTACGCCGTCAATTCCATCCCTTCGAATGTTTTGCTGAACCCCGAAGGCATTATCATTGCCAAAAATCTCAGGGGAGAAGAATTGCAGAATAAAATAGAAGAGATCCTGGGGCAGAAATAAAGGCGGTTTTTCCGGATACGCAGTCATCGCTGATGCCATGCTTTCTTTCATGAAAGCTTATTTCCAGTTTTTGAACGGGTTTTTCACCAGGTTTGCATTATAATATTGAGGTTCACCGGTCACTTCCCGTCCAATCCAGGGAGGCTTCGTAAAAATTTCCTCTTCGGTTTGCAATTCAATTTCTGCTATCACGAGCCCCTGGTTTTCTTCCAGGAACTCATCCACTTCCCATACATGGTTACCGTATCTTATTTTGTACCTCAGCTTCTTCACCGGAGGTTTTTCGCAAAGGTTATCCAGCATGAAAAGAGCATCATCCGGAGGAATTTCATATTCGAACTCCATCCTGGTAAATCCTGTAACCACTCCTTTCACTGAAATATACGCTTTTTCCCCTGCTATCCTTATCCTGACTACCCTTTCGGGGACAGTGCTTAAAAAAGCCTGGTGATACATTACAGGAGTAGCCATTTTCCTGTAAGCATCTCCTGTAACAAGGAATTTCCTTTCAGTTTCTTTTCCCATGATATTCCGGTTTGGTGAATCAATATTTAACTTTTTACACCATTATTATAAAGTCTCAGCCTGGATGGAAAAAAGCTTCAAAAAATCTACACCGTGGGGTGGCAGCAATGCCCTGTATTTCCCTGATAAGCTGCCTTTGTCTGTTTGCCTCCACAGATCCCTGACTTTTGCTTCGGCAGGAAGACCCGCTTTGACAAAGTCAAGGTCATAAGCCACTGCTGAATTGGAGAGGTTGAAGATTCCCACAGCCTTGTTTCCGTCGGACAGGTCTTTCACCCAAACCTGGATGTTGTTTTCCTCCGAAATTTTACGGGCTTGTTTTCCCAGCCGGTCCTGGTTGACGGCCAGCGTTTCATGGTTGGTAAGAAGATTGAGGGTAAAGGGGTCAAGATGATCAGGGTTGCAACCCAGCAGCAGGGGGGCCGAGAGGAGGCACCAAAGGCTGATGTGGGTGTATTGCTCATCTGGGGTAAGACGTGCCGGGCGCAGTTCCGGGCCCCATCCCACCTCACCCACCACCAGCATATCAGGATCATTCCAATGGCCTGGAGATGCGAAGGGGGAGCACGCGTCCTGGGCAAAACCAATGGAACTCAGGCTTTCCCAGGTGTCTGTGATGTCTCCGGTGGTCCGCCAGAGGTTGCCTCCCACTTCATGTCCCCACTCCCATACGTTTCCCATACCGTACTGACAAAGGCTGTAAACGATGTCCCTGTTGACTGCATCCAGTGCATCCCTCATCACATGGTATGGTTTCTGCAACTCCTCAATGCTTCTGTCTTTGGCAATCTGCCCGTAAGAGCACCAGTCGTATTTCAGATAGTCCACCCCCCAGGAGGCGAAAGTGCGGGCATCCTGAAGTTCATAACCGTAACTGGCCGTGTATCCACCACAGGTCAGCGGCCCAGGGGAGGAATAAATCCCGAATTTCAGGCCCAGGGCATGGATACTGTTTCCCAGCGATCTCATATCCGGGAACTTTTCGTTTGTCAGGATATTCCCCAGATTGTCTCTTTTCGGCTGCGGAGAATCGCCAAAAATCTCCCAGCCATCGTCCACATTGATATAATTCCAGCCGAAGTCAGCCAGACCTGTATTCACAAAAGACTCTGCCGCATTCAGCACTTTTTCCTGATCAACGCTCAATCCCCAGCAATTCCAGCTGTTCCATCCCATAGGTGGGGTAAGTGCAATCTTATCTCCACAAAGTATCGTAAAGTTTTTCACGTCCTCGCCTGAAGCGTTCACTGCTTTCAACTTCACATTATATTCACCCGTTTTCAGTATTTTCCCTGCAATGATGCCGGTTTTATAATTTACAGCCAGGCCTTCAGGCAGGTTGGAAGCATGGAATTCCATCGGTTTGCTGCCACTTGCCGGGATTCTGTAAAGGAAAGGCTTACCCTGTCCGGCGCCATAAACATCAGGGCCGTTAATCCTGGGTTTTTCAGGAGGAGCAGGTGTTAAAAGGTAGGGAATGGGGTCTCTGAATGACTTCACCTTTTCCGATCCGTCTATCTGGAAAACCAGATACAAATGGGTGGATTCCACGGGGAGCCGGCGGATGAATTCATACAAAAAGAAATGTCCGGGCCCCAGATCAAGCCTTTTTTCATCTTTATACAGTTCTTTCCCCGTAATGGAATTATACACATAAGCTGAGAACCAGCCTTTTATCCTTTCGGATTTGTTGACATTGGTGAAAAGAACGGTTTTTGAAACGGAACTGTCGGTCAGAGTGAAAGATTGCTCCATGATATCTGATATCAGGTAATCGCCAATATCGATCATGCTCACGGAAGGCAGTCCCGAGTATATACCACCCAGGCCACCTCTGTCAAATACCCGCACAGCCAGCAGGTTCTCCCTGTTCCAGCGGATTCGCGGGTCTGATGCGGCTATGATATAATTTCTTGGCTTATGCCAGGGGCTGGGTTCAACGGCAAAATTTGCAACCGGCGGGGTTCCCTGCCTTACAGTGACACCGTTGTATCCCAACAGTTCCCCATTCAGGTAAACCTCATCAAAGTCATCGATTTTTCCGAGGTATATCCTGAGGCTGTCCTTCAGAAAGGCATTTCTTTTAATGCTTCCGGGAAGTCTGAATTTCAGTCTGTACCAGGCATATCCGTCCAATTCACTATAGTTTTGATCATCCCAGTTGGCAGAAACCGAAAGTAACTCCCAGGAAGAATCATCAAAACCGGATTGAGCCCGTGAAGCATCATCCCCGGGCATGAATTTCCATTGTTCAGGGAGGTCAATAACAGTGGATTTATCCCTTGCGCAGCCTATTGCAGCCAGGGCCAAAATGCAGGCAAACAGAATTCGTGGCATATCCATAATTTTGGGGATGAAGATATAAAAAATTGGCAATACACCAGCAGAAGATGGATTATTGCGAAACGGCCGTATGGGATTTGAGGATGAACAGGCCTGTTATACCGACAGAACATGCCAGGGCGGCGAGTACGAAGAAAGGCATGGATAAACCGCCCCAGAGTATCAATCCGCCTGTAATCAGCGGCCCTAAAGTCTGACCGCCCCGAAGCACCATACCGTTCACCGACATAAATGCTCCCCGGTATTCCATCGGCGCCAGGCCTGCCAGCCTGGTTTGCAGGGAGGGAAGATTCAGCCCCTGCCCTATTCCATAGATCACCGAAGGGATCAGCATCCATATCAGGCCGGGTAAAAGGGGCACCAGGAGGAGTGCAAGCCCGTAAAGGAAGAATCCTGCAGTGATAAGCATGGTTTCAGAATACCTCTTAATGAATTTCCCCATCTGCGATGAAGTCAGGGCTGTGGTGACCGACATGGCGGAGGCGATCAGGCCTATCTGCAGGGTGTTGGCGCTGAACCTGCCCGAAAGGAAAAGGGGGTAGGCCGTAAGTATGGCCCCGTAGAGGATCATAAAGGTAATAATGCTGATGCAGAAAAGGACGATCACCTGTTTTTTGAACATGCTCCGGAATGCGGCCAGGAAATAATCTCTGAAGCTTTGCGCTGCAACGGGTTCCGGATTTCTGAGGACCAGCAGCACCATGAGGCCGACAGGCAGGGCGAGGAGCGGGAACAGAAAAGGGTAAAACCATCCGAACATGGCCACTGCACCCCCGAGGGCAGGATATGAAGCCGTTCCAATGCTCAGGACACTGGCATTGTAACCCATGGCCACAGCCCGCTGCCGGCCATGATACAGGTCGCCGATAAGTGTGACGTTCAGTGAGCCAATGGCCGCCGCCCCGGCGCCCTGAAAGAATCTCAACACCACCAGCATTTCAAAGCTTGTGGCCAGGGTGCATGCCATGCCTGCAATGGAAAAAAGGAGAAGGGAAGGGACAAGCACCTTTTTTCTCCCGAACCGGTCGGCAAGAAGCCCTGAAACAGGCGTCAGCACCAGCCCGGGAATGGTAAAGACCGTGACCAGCCAGACCACCTGGTGTTTGTCGATTTCAAAGCGCTCAATGATCCTGGGGAACGCAGGGGTGATGCTGGCTACACCCATCACGGCCATCAGCGTGATGCCGAAAATGACATGGAGGTTGCTGTCGCGCCACAAAGAGCGGTACCCGGTTTCATTCATATTTTTATCCAAAGATAATTATTTTTCATAGTCATATTTGGGGGCTGGCAGGTTCATGACTTAAACGGGTTTTTCAGGCTGGAGCGGGATCCTTCTGCCTGTGAGTAGATGCCTTTTACGCTCCCTCAGTTTTTTCCAGTTGCCGGTGTAAGTCTTCCCATCGCTCCATCTCTTTTTCGAGTTCGTTTTTGGTTTCACGGTAATCTTTGTAAAGCTCGCCTGAAGCGATTTGTTCCCTGTGTTTTTCAGGGTCCGACAGCATACCGTTTTGCTGTTTGAGTTGTTTTTCAAGGTTTTCGATACGTTCTTCACATTCGATGATCCTGCTCCTGAGCCTTCGCTGCTCACGCTCCTGTTGTTTCTTTTTTTCCCATTCAGCCTTCCGGTTTCCCCTTTCCCCGGTAAGACTTTCAGCCCTGGTTCTTCCCTTTTCCAATTCCCTGAGGTGCTCCATTTTTTTATTTTCGAGGAAGTCGAAAATATCTCCCAGATGCTCTTTGACTTTTTTGTTTCTGAACTCGAACACTTTGCCGGTGAGGCCCTGCAGGAAATCCCTGTCGTGGGAGACAATGATCAGGGTACCGTCGTACTTCAGAAGGGCGTTTTTCAGCACATCCTTGGAGGCCATGTCGAGGTGGTTTGTGGGCTCGTCGAGGATGAGCAGGTTAACGGGTGTGAGCAGTAGCCGTGCCAGTGAGAGTCTTGATTTTTCGCCTCCTGACAGCACCTTCACCTTTTTGTCTGCATCTTCGCCGCTGAAGAGGAAAGCGCCAAGGATGTTGCGCAACTGTTTCCGTATGTCACCCACGGCTATGGCGTCAAGGGTGTCGAACACGGTCATGTCGGGGTCGAGGTGGCCCTCCTGGTCCTGGGCATGATACCCGAAGATGACGTTGTGCCCGAACTTCAGCTCCCCTGAATAATCCAGTTCGCCTGTGATGATCCTGGAAAGGGTGGTTTTTCCCTCGCCGTTTTTACCGACAAAAGCCACCTTGTCGCCCTTGATTACCGTCAGGTCTAATTCTTTCAACACTTCTGTGCTGCCGTAATTTTTTGAAAGGCCCCGGGTTTCGATCACCACTTTACCTGAGCGCGGGGCCGGAGGAAACACGAAACGGATGCCCGAGGTGTCCCTGTCGTCGATTTCGATTTCGTCCATTTTCTCCAACATCCTGATCCGGCTTTGCACCTGCCTGGCCTTGGTGTTCTTGTAGCGGAAGCGTTCAATGAACCTTTCTATCTGCCTGATCTGCCTTTGCTGGTTATTGTAAGCGGCCATCTGTCCTGCCAGTCTTTCTTCGCGCATGGCTATGTAGTCAGAGAAACCGGCACGGTAATCATACACTTTTGCAGCATCTATCTCAATGGTTCTGTTGGTGATGTTATCAAGAAAAGTTCTGTCGTGCGACACAATGACCACTATGCCGTTGTAATCTTTGAGGAAGTCTTCGAGCCATTGTATTGATTCTATATCCAGGTGGTTGGTAGGCTCGTCGAGGAGTACGATCCGTGGACGCGCGAGCAGGATTTTGGCCAGTTCCACCCTCATTCTCCAGCCATGGCTGAACTCTTTGACCGGCCTGTTGAAATCCTTATGGACAAATCCGAGGCCCAGGAGCACCTTTTCCGTATCGGCACGGCGGCTCTGGCCACCCAGGAGAAGATACCTTTCATTGAGTTCGTTCAGTGAGATGATCAGCTTTTGGTAATCCGCGCTTTCGTAATCCTGCCTCTCGGAAATGTCAACAGTGATCTGATGAATCTTACTTTCCAGTTCCAAAAGTTCGCTGAAAGCGACAGAAGCTTCGTCAAGAATGCTTTTGTCTGATTTCACCTGCATCTCCTGTGGCAGGTATCCCAGGGTGGCGCCGGAAGGGACGATCACCTCTCCTTTCTGCGGCTCGGTTTCGCCGGCGACGATCCTCAGCAGGGTGGTCTTTCCGGAACCGTTTTTACCTGTGAGCCCCACCTTGTCCCTGTCGTTGAGTTGGAAGGTGACATCGGTGAACAGGTCGGTGCCTGTGAAATGCATTGAAAGATTGTTGACGGAAACCATGGCTCAGAAGTTTTTAACCAAAATCCTGGGTTCGGTCATATCCAGGATGGAATATTTTATTCCTTCACGCCCGAAGCCGGATTCTTTTATCCCTCCGTAAGGCATGTGATCCATTCTGAAAGTGGGAACATCGTTGATGATCACGCCTCCAACGCGGAGCCGGTGAAAGGCTTTGTCCGTTTCTCTCATATCGTTTGTAAACACAGCCGCCTGAAGACCATAATTGCCTCCGTTTACCCTGTTCAGGGCTTCATCAAAATCAAAATAAGGCTCTATGGTCACCACCGGGCCGAAGATTTCGCGGGAGCACACTTTCATCTCTTCCCTGGTTTGTGTCAGCACGGTAGGTTCAAGGAAGGCTCCGTTCCGCCGGCCTCCCAGAAGCATTCTGGCTCCGTTGTGGATCGCTTCGTCCACCCATTCTTCCACACGACGGGCATTTTCAACATCAATCATTGAAGAAATATCGGTTTCAGGGTCCAGCGGGTTGCCGGTTTTGAGCATCCGGATTTGTGTGATGAATTTTTCAGTGAATTTTTTGAACACCGAATTTTCAATATAAAAGCGTTGGGCATGAATGCACACCTGACCCGAATAGGAAAACCCGCCCGTTACGCAGCGAGGCACTGCCCGGTCGATATCTGCAGAAGGTGTGATGATCACACCGGCATTTCCGCCCAGCTCAAGCGTCACTTTTTTTCTACCCGCCTCCTGTTTCATTTTCCAACCCACAGCCGGGCTTCCGGTAAAGCTGAGCAGACTGAACCTCGGATCGGTGACCAGGAGGTTGCCTGTTTTCCGGTCCATGGGCATAAGAGAAACCGCACCCTCAGGAAGACCGCTGCGGTGAAATGTGTCGGCAAGCGACAACAAAGAAAGTGGGGTAGAGGAGGAAGGTTTCAGAATGATGGGGCAACCGGCAGCAATGGCAGGGGCAATTTTGTGCATTGCGAGGTTCAATGGAAAGTTAAATGGGGAGATACCTGCCACAAGTCCCACAGGAAAATGCTTAACCAGCCCTTCTCTCTTTTCACCGGAGGGGGTCCATTCCAGGTCGATGTATTCCCTGGGAAGGCGTTTTGATTCTTCGGCGGCGACAACGCAGGTTTGTATGGCTCTGTCCACTTCCCCCAGGGCATACCGGAGTGGTTTTGCAGATTCCAGGGCCAGCAGGCGGGCAATATCCTGACGTTTTTCCCTGATTTCACCGGCAATGAACATGAGCGCCCGGTATTTTTTCCATGAAGGCAATTCAGCCATTTCTTTCTCTGCAGCCAGCCCGCAGTTTATGGCATCTTCCAGATCATTGACGGAAGCAAGAAAGGTGATGCCGGCAGGAGTGCCGTCGAAAGGATTATAAACGGTTAGTTTTTTGTCCGTTTCCAGAAACTTCCCGCAGGCGTATATCTTATATTCAATCATTTACAATCAGGATAAAACGGGATCAAAAGTAAAAAAAAAGGGGATCGGAAAAGACCCCCTTTTATATCTGAAACCGTAATAATTATTCCACTGATATCCTGCGTGAAACAGTACCTTCAGGGGTGTCGATTTTAACGATATAAACGCCGGTGCTGAGGTTGGACAGGCTCACGCTGTGGGTCATTTCGTCCACTGACCGGTTGTAGATAATCTGGCCCATCAGGTTCATGATCTGTACCTGGATGATCTTGCTGTTGGTTTTGATGTTAAGGTAATCTGAAACCGGGTTGGGATAGATCATCACGGCAGAGTTTTCAATTTCGTTGATGCCCGTGAGCACATCGAGAGTTACTTCCACCAGAACCTGTGAGTTGTTCGGGTCGCCGTTGTTTATCACGAGAGTAGCATCATAAGAACCGATTGTAAGGCCGGCAGCATCGAAATTCACGTCAATATCATCCGATCCGCCCACGGCAACCGTTCCTGATGCAGGGCTGACGCTGAGCCACTGCTCCATAGCGGTTCCTGTGAGGTGGGCGCGGATATTCCAGTTATAATCATATGAAAGGTGTGTCCAGCCGGGTCCTGAGGATATCCAGTTGCCGTTGATATTGGCAGGGCCGCCGTCGGTACCGGCAGGGAATGATCCGGCCACATGGTCAACGAGGTATCCTACCCAGAGGTCGCCGCCTTCGACCATCAGCGGAACGCTGAGGTTCACTGTGTTCCAGTCTCCCGGTGTGAATGTCCACTGTTGTTCATACACGAGATCGCCGGGGCCGGGGAGGTTGGGCAATCCGTACTCATACACCAGCATTTTGGTTGAATTGGGGGGATCGTTGATAAAGACTTCCATTGAAGTAATTTCCATTCCGATGTAAGGGGCAACCATTGAAGCCGGGAACATAGCTGCGCATTTCATTTCACCGCCGTTTGTAAGGCCGATGGCTGAAGCATTGTCTCCGTCATAATGAAGGATCACGTCGTCCGACGGGGCCGGGCTGCCACCATGGGTTGGAACGGGTGAAGCGACAGGCAGGTTGAGAACCACCTCTTTTTTAGCCGGTGTGCCGGAGGCATTGGCAAGGTTGGGTCCACCCTGGTAGGTGATAAAGATGTCGTAAGTAAGGTCCTGCTCACCTGTATTCTGGATGGTCAGTTCCTGGGTTGATGTTTGTCCAACCTGCAAAGCTTCGGTGATGGATGTCGGAGTTACGTTGATGATGGGGTTACCAATGCCGCCACCGCCGCTGAAAGTCAGATCGTCCATATAAAACCTGGGAGTTTCACCTGTAGGTGCGCCGGCAAAGAGGTCCATGCCGCCCAGTTGCTTCTCTCCGGTGCCACCGTTGGCAAGAACACTGAACTGCCACTCGTGGATCAGGTTTCCATCAATGTATAATTTGGTCCAGTCGGCATCGAGGTCGATGTCGTTTTCAATATAGAACCACTGATCCTTGGGATAGTTGAAAGTGGCAACTGCAGTAGCTGCCCCGGCAAAAAGCTCGGCAGTACCTGCAGAGGCAAAATAGATTTCATAAGCCCATTGAATGCCGGGCGCTTCATAGTGCTGAATGTTATAATATCCGGCAAAACCGGTTGGGATATAATACCAGAAATCCAGCTCATACACACCGGAGGTTTTATCGCCCAGTTTCAGGATGGCATCCGTTGTACCCTGAACCAGTACCGATTTTGTTCCGCTGTGTGCCATGGCATCGGTTATGGGTGCGTCTTCGGCGCTGCCGGGATTGTTAGTCCAGGTGGTCCACCAGGTTGGGTTTTCGACGGCCAGGAAATCACCCACGTCGTATGATTCAAAGTCATCATCATACAGCGCTGTGGAAGGGGCTTCGAACACCACATCGTCCACATAAAACTTGCACGGGCCATTGTCGCTCCATGCGTACATATTCATGCCGCCAAGCTGGTTGAGCGTGCCGGTGCCAAAAGTTCCGGAACTCCAGATCCAGCCGTGGATGAGTGTGCCGTTGATATAGAATTCGGCCCAGTCGTTGGTAAGATCGATGGTGTTTTCGATAAGCATCCAGGTATTATAAGGATAGGTGAAAGTGGCTGCGGTTTGGGCGCCACCGTCAATACTTCCCATACCTCCCACGTCAAAAAACACCTGCATTCCCCATTCGCTGCTGGCTCCGTTGAAAAGTTGCAGCAGATTGAAGTAGCCGTTAAAACCGGTGGGGACATACATTTTAAAACTCATCTTGTAAAAGCCGGCCGTGTAGTTGGGGATTGGATAAACGGCGTCGTTGGTGCCCTCAATCACAACAGAATTGGAAGGGCTTGCCGACTGTGCATTTGTGATGACCGGATCCTCGGCGCTGCCGGGTGTATTGCTCCAGGTGGTCCAGTTGGGATCTACCACGGCAAGTTTATCTCCGGCAGTGAAAGAGTCAAAATTCTGTTCGTAGATCTGGGCATTTGCCGCAAAGCCAAAAAGAACAGAAGCAAAAAGTAATAGTAAAGTTCTCTTCATGACATAAAAAAATTAAATTAACAATTGTTTATAAAATACAAAATTACCATCTTTTCAGCCCCAATGCAAACAAAACTTTTGCAGGGCAACAAATTTAATTGGTTTATTGCAGAAATCAAAGAATTTTCAAAGAAAAGATCAAATAAACCATGTTTTTTCATAGTCCGGGTCAGTTTCTGATGATGGGAGGGGTAACCACCACATTGCTTTTGTGAAGGGCCCTGTCGATAATATAGGCTTCAAAAAAAACGGTATCGAAACCGGAGTTGTAATTATAAATCTGCAGTGTGTCCTCAATTTCGCCTTTAATCCCTTTTTTATCGCCTCTGGCAGTAAGGTAAGGAATCCTTGCATTATGGTTTATGGTATCATAGGTTTGAGTAATCTTATTGAACCACACCAGTTTCTCCTCCACCGTATCCCCGTGCTGTACCTCAAAATACCGGATGATGAAATTATAATCATAAGGGGCCACCGTGTCGTTCTGCCCTAATCCGATGTCGCCGTCACCGTCGGTAAAGGAAAGTGTCATTATGCCCCGGTCGAATATTCCCTGTGAGGAATTGAAGATTTTCACAAAACTTTCAAGCCTGATCACCGGTTCCACAGGGTATTCCTCTGCTTTCCGGCATGCATGGAAAGCAATTATGGCCGTACAAACAACAGTCAGTGTCCATCCCGTTTTCCTCATCTTAAAATTTATAAATTCCGTATGTAAAATTAATGTTTAATTTTAATTCCTGATAAAGGAGATCCATGAATCCCAATAGTCAACAAAGATTGTTCCAAATATCCTCACCTGAGGAATTTAACGAAACAGCCCTCCGGATATTTCGTGAACAATACCTTCACAATCCCGTTTACAGACGGTTTGCCGGAAATTTTATCAGCAGGCCGGAGAAAATCAGGGCGCTGGATGAGGTTCCTTTTATGCCCGTTGAATTGTTTAAAACACACAAAATTTCAGATACCGGGAAAAATTACGACAGGATTTTCAGTAGCAGCGGAACAGGAGGTGTACGAAGCAGGCATTATGTTGCCGATATTTCATTGTATAAGCGTTCATTGATCGGCAGTTTCATCCGTTTTTACGGAAACCCGGGGGATTATTGCTTCCTTGCCCTGTTGCCATCTTACCTTGAAAGGGAAGATTCCTCCCTGGTTTATATGGTTTCAAAGCTTATGGAAGTGGGAAAGCATCCGGGAAACGGATTTTTTCTTCACGATCATGAGGCGCTGGCGCAGCGGTTATGGAAACAGCAAAAGGAGGGATCCAAAACCATCCTGATAGGAGTGACATTTGCACTGCTTGACTTTGTTTCGGTGTTTCAATGCCGGTTTCCTTCATTGATCGTGATGGAAACCGGAGGCATGAAGGGCAGGGGCGTGGAGATGGTCAGGGAAGAAGTGCATGAAAGGCTTTGCCAAGGGTTTGGGGTAAAAAAAATTCATTCAGAGTATGGGATGACCGAATTGCTTTCACAGGCCTACTCCGATGGCGACGGAAGGTTCAAAGCCCCACCCTGGATGAGGGTGCTAATCAGGGACCCCTATGATCCTTTCAGCTTCCTCGGTCAGGGTAAAACCGGATTGATAAGCGTGGCCGACCTGGCCAACATACATTCCTGTTCTTTCGTAGCCACACAGGATATCGGGCGAATTCATAAGGATGGCTCCTTTGAGGTTCTGGGCAGGATGGATCACAGCGACATACGCGGCTGTAACCTCCTTTACGTATAATGGCGCTCAAGGGTATTCCACCGGTTCATGCAATACCGGGCCATCCTTTCCGGGAGAATTAACCCGGGTGGATACAGGATAAGCAGTCATTTTCATAAAGGGAAAGGGGGTGAGGAGGGATTTGAGAAAACCGGGATCCTCCTCGCAAAGCCATCTTTTTTCGTTTCCGGGATCAAGAATCACAGGCATGCGGGTATGAATCTCCTTCATGAGTTCATTGGGTGTGGTGGTGATGATGGAAAAGGAATGAGTGTAATCCCCCCCTTCATTCTTCCATGAATCCCAAATGCCTGCCATGGCAAAAAGGCCGTCGTCCGACATTTTAATCCTGTAGGGAATCTTCTGTCTGCCGGAGGTTTTCCATTCATAAAAACTGTCGGACAGTACAAGGCATCTCTTTTTCCTGAAGGAATTCTTAAAGGAAGCCTTTTCCTCAATGGTTTCGGCCCTGGCATTGATCAGCCTGTTCCCGATGGAGGGATCTTTGGCCCAGAAAGGGATCAACCCCCAGCGGAGAAAGCTGAGTTTTTCAGGCTCCCTGTTGGTTATTACCGCAAGATTCTGTGTGGGGGCACAGTTATACTTAGGACGGTAAACCGAAGCATCCACCTTTACATCGAATCTGTCTTCAATGATCTTTGCGAGGGGTGAAAATGAAAATCTTCCGCACATGATGAGGTTTGTTTCAGTAAAGTTACACAATGTTTTCAGCTTTGGATTCCGTATCATCCATCTTCACCTGCAAAATCCCTTCCCAACTTGTGGTATATTTTGGAGAAAGCATTTCCTGTTTCATTTTGCCGGTTGAGCCATCGTTTTCAATGGCAAGCTTAACAGATTTATTTCCAGTTTTCCTGTTGACATTATCCATCACCGACTGGATCAGGTCTGACCGTTGATGATCCTTTTCGTTCCAAATCTCTAACTGCCTTCCGGCAGCGGGGACAAGTCCCGATGCGATCACCCCTGATTTTTTATATTGATATCCATCCCTGAAAAGTTGTTTCAGCGCGATGATGGTATAATGAATCAGCTCCGGGGCGTTGTTTGCCGGAACGGGAAGGTGTATAATTTTATAATTGACGTATTGCGGGCCACGGGCATACTTACCGGTCATCACAAAAACAAGCAGGTCGCCGGCACAAAGCTCCATCTTTCTTAGCTTTCCGGCAATCGTGCCGGCATAATTTACGGTGGCTGCTTCCAGGTCGTCGTACCTGATGATGGGTTTTCCGAAAGACCGGGAGAGGCACACCTCTTTTTTTTCTTCCGGATTGTTGTTGAGAGGGTAGCAACAGACCCCGTTAAGTTCAAGGACTATCCTCTGTCCCATCACTCCCAGCCGGTTTTTGACAGAGAAGGCATCGGCCCTTTTCAGCGCATAAGCGTTGTAAATATTGTTTTTCTGAAAGAACAGGGCATATTTTTCTCCCACCCCCCAAACCTTCTGCACCGGAAGGTTTTGCAAAAACACATCCTGTTCTTTTCCACTCCCTGCCACATATACCCCTTTTTCTCCGCCGCTGTTTTTTACATGATGACTGGCGGCCTTGGCCAGGGTTTTGGTTGTCCCGATCCCCGTGGAAACCGGGATGCCCGTCCATTGCAATATAGTTTTCCGGATATTTTCTCCGGCTTTCCAAAGCGCCTTGTCATCCATCCCCCTGATTAATATAAATGCCTCGTCGATGGAGTATATTTCTATTTCAGGATAAAGGGAACTTAAAATGTTCATGATCCGATGGGAGATGTCGCCATAGAGTGTGTAATTGGTTGAAAACACTTTCACTTTGTGTTTTTCAATGATATCCGGTATGGTGAAAGCAGGCATTCCCATTTTAATACCTATGGACTTGGCCTCTTCCGAACGCGAGATCACACACCCGTCGTTATTGGATAAAACGATCACCGGCCTGCCTTCCAGGGAGGGGTTGAAAAGCCTTTCGCACGAGACGTAAAAGTTGTTGCAGTCAACAAGTGCAAAATGATCCGCTTTCGATTTTTCCCTGTCGCTCATGGTGGAATACCCTGATGGATAATTCTCAGAAATTATACTGAGAAAATGCATACTTTTACTATTTACAAAAATACACGAAAATGAAAAGATTCAGTACTTTATTTCTTGCTGTTGCCCTTTTTATGCCTGGGCTTTTAATGTCGCAGGCAAAAGTTTATGATGTAAGCGATTTGCCTCAAACACCGATAATACAGCGCCTTGGGGATGCCGATGGGAAAATCCTGATAGACCCTGATTTTATTCATGCATTGAAAGACCATGTGGTTTTAAATCCGGTGGAGGTTTTTCCGGGCTGGCCCATTTATGAAAGCGGAAGCTCACAGAGGGGAGGTATCTATTGTAATCTCGATAATGATCCGGATCTTGAGATGGTTTACTGCGCCGGGCAGAAGGTATTTGCCTTCAATGTGGAAGGTGACACGGTGGAAGGATGGCCTGTCACGGTGCAGCTTTTCCCCGACGGGGCTCCTGCCTTCGGCGATATCGATGGCGATGGTGAAGGAGAGGTGGTAGTTTCAACGCGTTCGTCCGGCACTGCAAACACCGGAAAATTGTTTGCCTTTCATAAAGACGGCGCCCCGGTGACCGGATTTCCGGTGATCCTGAACGGCGGGGCCACCAAAACACCTGTGCTTGCGGATATGGATGGTGATGATGTTTTTGAGATCATACTTGAAGAAAGAAACCATCCTGCCGGTTATGTAGGTGTTTACAAGGGCGACGGAACCCCGTTGCCGGGATGGCCTCAGGCCCTGGATTACATCCCGGGCTCTGCTGTGGCCGTAGGCGATTTGGACGGGGACGGGATCCCCGAAATCGTGGCGGAATCATATTACAGCATATATGCTTTTGATGCCGGCGGGAACATTCTTCCGGGCTTTCCCTTCACACCAGGGAACGACAGGGTGTTTTCCTATTCTTCGCCCGTGCTGGCCGACCTGGATCAGGACGGGCAGCGCGAGATCATTGCCGGAGACCATTCGCTCAGCCAGGGCAACGGACAGGTCCATGTCTTAAAATCTGACGGATCCCTTTTGCCTGGATGGCCCAAAACCACCGGCAACTGGATTTACGGACCACCGGCAGTAGCCGATATAGATGATGACGGCTCGCCCGATATAGCCATCGGCGACCAGGTGCTTTCAGGAACCCCGGCCAACCGGGTGTATGTATGGAACGCCCAGGGAACATTCCTGCCAGGGTGGCCCAGCCCGTTTATCTGGGCTGTTAACAACCAGATCATCATCGCAGACCTCGATGGAGATGATAGCCTTGAGCTCATGTGGGACGACAATACCGGTTCCGGCATCTACTTAGGCTACAACCACGACGGCACGGTGATGGACGGATGGCCCCTCACAGTCCAGGGCTCTACTTTTTTCATGAATCCTTTCGTCACCGATATCAACCAGGACGGCATTTTAGACATATCGGGGGGTGGAAACGACATGACTGCAGGCTGCTGGTACTATCTCTGGAACACAGGGGCAGGTTTTCATCCTGAAAAAGCCGTTTTGCCTGTTTTGCAATACAACGTTCAGCATAACGGGGTGTATTCCCTGCCTTCATCAGCGCCGGAAGCCGCATTCACTGCCGATACAACAACCGTTTGCCAGGGTGGAAGCCTGCAGTTTTTCGACCTGTCAGCGGGCAATATCCTGACATGGAACTGGCATTTCGAAGGAGGACAGCCTGAATTCTCAACCGGGCAAAACCCATTGGTAACCTATGAAGAACCTGGGTTTTACAACGTGGAACTCATTGTCTCTGACCAGAATACATCTGATACACTTGTAAAGGAAGATTACATTGAAGTGGTGGTTTGCCTCGGCCGGAAAGAATTCATGCCGGCAGAAGGCATAAGTGCCGTGCCAAATCCTTGCATATCAACCTGCATGCTTGCTGTAAACAAGGAATACCGGGAACTCCACACAACATTGCTGGATCGTTACGGAAAAATTCTTAAAAAGAACTCCTTCGGGGATCTGAAACCGGGTGCATTCTTGCCGCTGGAAATGGAAGACCTGCCTGCGGGTATGTATTTTCTTAAAGTGCACTCTGCTGATGAGCAGATGATAATAAAATTGATAAAGCTTGATTAAAAAATTTCCATATAATCTATTCCGGTAAACATCAATGAAAAAAACCTGCCTGATACTGTTGGGATTATTGCTTTACATCCAGCCTGATACATTTTGTCAGGCGGTGGTAAAGCATATTTCAGAGATACCGGAATCTTTGCCACAGCATTTTGCAGCAGATGTGGAGGGAATGGTGCTCATTGATGAGAAATACCCAATACCCACAAAAGAGTATGCTCAAACGGACACCGCGCTTATCTACAACGGATGGCCGGTAACCGTACCGGGAGAATCGCGCAGGGGAGGAGTTTGCTGCAACCTGGACCAGGATAGCGACCTTGAAGTGATTTACTATTGCGGTGTCTGGGTTCATGCCTGGAACATTGATGGTTCTGCTGTTCCAGGATGGCCGGTACTCCTGAGCTACACTCCTGACGGACCGCCTGCGATTGGCGATATAGATGGCAACGGGGAAGATGAAATAGTGGTGTCAACACGATTGCCCGGAACCGGAAACGAGGGCGCGCTGTATGCTTTCAGGAAAAATGGCGATCCTGTCCCGGGTTTTCCTGTCGCCCTGCTGGGGGGAGCGGTCAATGCACCTGTTCTCGCTGATATTGACGGGGATGACGATCTCGAGATTGTACTGGAAGAGAGGTTTTATCCAAAAGGATATGTTACCGTTTACCACGGCGATGGCACTTTGGCCAATGGCTGGCCCCAGACGCTGAACCAGGTGCCTGCCTCGGCAGTGGCAGTAGGCGATATTACCGGCGACAGCATCCCGGAGATCATAGCCGAATCATACACGAGCATCTTTGCTTTTACACACGATGGCCAGATCCTGCCCGGCTTCCCATACACACCGGGCAACGCGCGAATCTTCTCATATTCCTCCCCGGTCCTTGCCGATCTGGATAACGACGGACACAGAGAGATCATTGCCGGTGACCACTCCAGTGAATATGGCTACAGTCTTGTTCATGTTTTGCGAAGCGACGGCAGCCTTTTCCCGGGATGGCCTACCAATACGGCCAACTGGATCTTCGGGCCGGTTTCGGTGGCCGACATCAACTACGATGGCAGCCCGGACATCATTTGCGGAGACCAGGTGATCACCTTAACACCCAACTGTCATATATATGCATGGGACAAAAACGGGCATTTCCTGGATGGATTTCCCACAATGTATATTTTTGCCATCAACACACAGGTAACGATCCTTAACCTTGATAACGACAAATACCCTGAGCTTGTGTGCGACGACAATACCTCGGCAGGTAAGTACCTTGCCTTCAACCACGATGGCACCCCGCTTGCCGGTTGGCCTGTTACCGTGCTGGGATCAACATTCTTCATCAATCCTTATTTTTCCGATATCAATGGCGATGGGCTGCTGGATTTTACTGGAGGAGGACTTGAGACTTCCATTCCACAGTGCAATTTTTATGTCTGGGGCCTGGATACGCCCTTCGATACGACCAAAGCATTTCTATCCTGCTTTCAATACAACAACCGGCATGATGGAGTTTACAAAGCGCCGGACGGTTTTCTTTTCGCTAATTTCAAGGCAGACACAACCAACATTGAGCCCGGAGGAGAGGTGCATTTTTCGGATATTTCTCTGGGAGATATTGTCATGAGGGAATGGGCCTTTGAAGGAGGGATCCCGGCCTTTTCCAACGAGCCCGAACCCGCGGTAACATATCCTGAATCAGGTTTATTTGATGTGAGGCTGACCGTTTCCAATGGAATTACAACGGACACCTCACTGATGGCCGGATACATCACGGTGGCCGTACCTTCGGCCATTCCGGATTATTTAAATGAGGAACAGTTGGATTTTCGTGTTTACCCAAACCCTGCCGGACAGGAGATATTCCTTGAATTCTCAGAATTTTCAAACGAAGAGGTTTACATCAGGATATCGGCTCCCGGTGGTGAGATGGTATTTGAAAGGAAAATTGTTGTTGATGATCGAAGGACCAGGATATATATTAACAATGAATCATTTGCTTCAGGGATTTACATTTTTACGGTTGAAAGCAATCGGGGAAGATTTACGCAAAAAATAATTGTGTACCACTGATGAAGCGCCTGTCTGCCCTGCTATCCGGAAGATAAGCATGTTAGCGGGGGATTTGCCCGGTTTATTCGTGTGTATCAGT
Source organism: Bacteroidales bacterium (assembly GCA_016927695.1). Classification (GTDB taxonomy): domain Bacteria; phylum Bacteroidota; class Bacteroidia; order Bacteroidales; family JAFGHD01; genus JAFGHD01. Next base: position 314 of record JAFGME010000001.1, on the reverse strand, counting down.
CGGACTGAGTTATTTATGTGCCAAAATATTCAAACAGAATTTCCACCTGCCTGTCGTGGCAGACAGGGATTTCCACAGATTCGGGATTTAAGTCCTGACTTTAGACGTTTAGTGCGGTTTAAGTTTCCGCCTTCGTCACTGCGGATTGGAAACCGATGCCATTAGTCTATAATAAACCTTATTATTTTATAAACCTTAGTAGAACATGTAAACGTAAGGATTAAAATCTTATTCCCTTATTTTGGGTTTCAGTGTTTTCTGATATTCATGAAGAAACTCATTGTATTCTTCTTCAAATGAGTGTAAAGGTTGTT
>JAFGME010000273.1 GCA_016927695.1 Bacteroidales bacterium | reverse complement strand
TCCATGTGACCTTCCCGCTAAGGCGGGACGCTCTAAACCAACTGAGCTGACATCCCTCAAAATTTTCTATCCATGTGACCTTCCCGCTAAGGCGGGACGCTCAAAACCAACTGAGCTGACATCACAGATGCGTGCAAAATTAAAAAAAATAGACAAATCACCACAAACTTTCAAAAAATCAATCCTGTCAAATGTAAGTTTTATACTTTTGAAAGTTGATAAATCAAATACAACACAAAAAATGAATACAAATCTTCAAGGATTACTTGCCCTATTATTCATTCTGTCATCGTTATCAAGCACCCATGCACAGGATGAGAAAAAAGAGTTTACCCTGAAAAATGTGATCAGGTCAAGGGAGTTTTCCCCTTCCTATGTTTATGGTATGAGGTCCCTGAGCGATGGGGAGAGTTATTGTCTGCTGGAGCGGGATTCCCTGAATATCTACTCGTACAGGACAGGTGAAAGGACGGGCACAATCGTTACATCAGATCAGTTGATACCGGCAGGGGATACCATCCCGGTTCCTATGTTTGATTTTGAATTCAGTGCGGATGAGAATAAAATACTGTTTGCTACAGAAACGGAAAGTATTTACAGGTACTCTTCAGAATCTGAGTATTATATTTTTGACAGGGCCGATGGTACACTTAACAGGTTATCGGAAAAAGGAAAACAACGCCTTGCCGACTTCTCACCCGATGGCTCCAAAGTGGCTTTCGTCAGAAAAAACAACCTTTTCGTGAAGGATATTGTTCGTGATCATGAGGCTCAACTGACCTTTGACGGAGAATTTAATAAGATAATTTACGGAACCACCGATTGGGTGTATGAAGAGGAATTTGGCATTACAAAAGCATTCTTCTGGTCGCATGATGGGGCGCAGATAGCTTTTTACAGGTTTGACGAAAGCGCTGTCAGGGAATTCCAGATGACTACCTGGGGCGATCTCTATCCTGAAAATTACAAATATAAATATCCAAAAGCAGGCGAAGATAATTCTGTAGTTGAAATATTTGTGTACCACCTCGATTCGGGCAAAACGATTAAAATGGAAACAGGAGAAGAGCAGGACATCTATATTCCCAGGATCAATTGGACACACATACCAGGAAAGCTGGCGATTCAATGGATGAACCGCGTTCAGAATGAACTGGTCATTCTTCTGGCAGATGCCTCAACGGGACAAAGCGAGAGAATATATCACGAAGCCAATAAATACTACATAGATATTACCGACAATCTCACCTTCCTGAAGGACAACCAAAGTTTCATTCTCACCTCCGAACAGGATGGGTATAATCATTTATACCTGTATAATATGGATGGCACACTTGCAAACCAGATTACCGGTGGGGAATGGGATGTAACCGAATTCATCGGAGTGGATGAGGATAAAGGCCTGGTTTATTTCACCTCTGCTGAAACTTCACCGCTTAACCGTGAATTGTATGTTATTAAGACGGATGGAACAAAAAAGAAGAAGCTGTCCGAAAAAGATGGGAGCAACAACATTCGTTTTGCCGAAAAGTTCAAATATTACGTAAACACTTTTTCGGATGCAAAAACCCCTCCTTATATCACAATCCATACTTCAGACGGCAAATTGGTTCGTGTGCTGAAAGACAACAGCGCATTGCTTGACAAGCTTGCCGATTATAACTTCAGTCCCAAAGAATTCTTTACTTTCACTACTTCCGAAGGGGTTGAACTCAATGGATGGATGATCAGGCCGGCTGACTTTGATCCTCAGAGAAAATACCCCGTGTTAATGTATGTTTATGGCGGCCCGGGGTCTCAAACCGTAAGGAATTCATGGGGAGGAGGTGATCTTTGGTACCAGATGCTTGCCACAAAGGGGATGATTATTGTTTCGGTCGATAACAGAGGCACCGGGGCGCGCGGGGAGGAGTTTAAAAAAATGACCTACCTTCAGCTTGGTAAATATGAAATCATCGACCAGATAGAAGCGGCAAAGTACCTTGGAAGCCTCAGTTATGTGGATGCCGGCAAAATAGGAATATGGGGCTGGAGTTATGGCGGATATATGTCGGCGCTTGGTATAACCAAAGGAGCCGATGTGTTTTCTGCAGCCATTGCCGTGGCGCCTGTCACCAATTGGAGGTATTACGATAATATTTATACCGAAAGGTTTATGCGTACTCCCCAGGAGAATCCGGATGGGTATGATGACAATTCACCTATTAACCATGTGGAAAAAATGAAAGGTAAATTTCTGATCATCCATGGCACAGCAGACGATAACGTTCATGTTCAGAATTCTGTGGACCTGATCTCCGCTCTGGTTGACGCTGACAAGCAGTTTGAAATGCAACTTTACCCGAACAGTAACCATGGGATATACACCGGCATGAATACAACAATGCATCTTTATACCAGGCTCACACAATTCATTCTGGATAATTTGCTGAATAATTAAAAAAAAGTTGGAGATTACAAAAGAACTCCTTACTTTTGTGCCCCAATTTGGATATAAATAATTAATAATTAAATAAAGGAAGGTTTTTATGATTATTATTCCTGTTAAAGAAGGTGAAAATATTGACAGAGCGCTCAAAAAATACAAAAGAAAGTATGAAAAAACGGGCGTAGTTAAGGAATTAAGGAACAGGCAGCAATTTACGAAACCCTCTGTAATAAAGAGGGAAGAAAAATTAAAAGCCGTTTATATTCAGCAACTCAGAAGTTCACTTGAATCTTAGTTTCTAAGATTCGTCATTTTTTAATATACGGGAAAAGAATTCCGGGAATTTTGTTATTTTTGGAAATACTTTGCCCGTTTTTTTATGTTCAAAGAACAGTTCATCAACCATATCCAATTCGAGAGGCGATACTCAAGGCATACCATTATTGCCTATTCCAATGACCTTGATCAATTTTTCGGCTTTGTGAAATCAGTATATGAAATCGAACATATCAGGGATGTCCGGGCTCCCGTAATCCGCTCCTGGGTGGTCAGCCTGCTGGAAAGGAAGTATACTGCCAAAAGCATCAACAGAAAATTATCCGTATTGAAATCCTATTACAGGTTCATGCTTCGCGAAGGTATTATTGAAAATGATCCCATGAGCAAGGTTATCTCGCCCAAAACCTCAAAGAGGCTTCCTGTTTTTGTGGAAGAAAACGGAATGAACCTGCTTCTGGATGAAATTGATTTCGGCCCCGGCTTTCAGGGGTGCAGGGACAAACTCATCATTGAAATGTTTTACAACACGGGTGTCAGGCTGTCTGAATTGATAAGCCTTCAAATGAGCGATGTAGACACTTATAACAACCAGATTAAAGTGACGGGTAAAAGAAATAAGGAACGGATCATTCCGTTTGGTAAAGAGTTGCGAAGTTCTGTTTTAAAATACAGGGAAGTCAGATCTGCAGAGTTTATGGGAGTTGTTGACAGCGGATATTTTTTTCTTACCGTCAGGGGAAAAAAAGTTTACGAAAAGCTTGTGTATCGTCTGGTAAATTACTACCTTAGTACAGTTTCATCGATCACAAAAAAGAGTCCGCATGTATTGCGGCATACTTTTGCAACACATATGCTGAATAAAGGCGCTGATCTGAATGCAGTAAAGGAACTTCTGGGACACACCAGCCTGGCAGCTACACAGGTTTATACCCACAATACTATCGAAAAGCTTAAATCCGTTTACAAACAAGCCCATCCCAGGGCATAATATATAAAGAAAGGAGAAACACATGAAAGTAAACATTAATTCAGTTCATTTCAAGGCCGACCATAAACTGGTCGATTTCATCAACGAAAAGGCAGGCAAACTGATGCATTTATACGACGGGGTGATCAGCAGCGAAGTAACGCTAAAGCTTGAGAATACGGAAACCCCGGAAAATAAAATCGCTGAGATAAGGCTCATGATCAGGGGAAACGACCTGTACGCCAGAAAACAATCCAAAACTTTTGAAGAAGCCATAGATAGCGCCACTGATGCACTAAAACGACAACTCGCCCGATACAAAGAAAAAATACGCGATAGAAAATAATTTAAAAAAAATCTTTGATATTATCTATAACATGTATACTTTTGCAGTCCTTTTTTGAAATAAGGACTGTTTTTTTTGTGTGGGTAATCCGCCAATGTAGCTCAGCTGGCCAGAGCAGCTGATTTGTAATCAGCCGGTCGGGGGTTCGAATCCCTCCATTGGCTCAGTGGCTAAGTTCTTTTCATCATGAAAATAAATACGGGGAGATTCCAGAGCGGTCAAATGGGGCAGACTGTAAATCTGTTGGCGAAGCCTTCGGAGGTTCGAATCCTCCTCTC
>JAFGME010000272.1 GCA_016927695.1 Bacteroidales bacterium | reverse complement strand
TGCCGGGTTTCAGGTTTTCCGGTGCGATGGTCAGGAGGTGTTCCCCTTCACGGAGGTCAATCCACTCGTTATGATAAATTCTTTCACCCTGAATGTTATACATCTGCACTTCCACCTTCCCCTGCTTTTCCAAAACAACATTAATATGGGTTTGTTTGTGGAAAGGATTCGGGAAAACACTGACGCTGTTGGCTCCGGGATGATCATTTATCCCGATGAGATGGTCATTGACGAACTGTACAATATCCATATCCCCGAATTCATTTCCGGTATAGAGCAGATTGTTTGATTCATCGGTAATGCGGTAAAAACCCTCTCCATTATTGCAGCAGAGTCCGTTGCCACCTGCATCATAGATGAAAAAAGTAAGACAGTCATTCGCATCAAACACAAGTGTATCCTTAATAAAAGCAAGAGGTTGATTGGGATACGGCCCCCCTGAATGGAGGGTTTCTCCCAGGCCGTTTTTCACCTCCCAGGTGGTTTCCTCGGGCATATTATCAAGTTTTATCATCAGGTAGAGCAGGTCAATTGTTGAGCCCGCCTCCGCGAACTGAAAGGTAATGGTGTCGTTGGTGGGATCCTCGTCGGGGTTTCCGTTGGGGTTTGCGGTAAAAACCGTGAGCAGATTATCTGCCAGAATATCAAATGTGATTTCAGACAAGGTAACCTCCTCCGTTTGCATGTAGGCCAGATCACCGGTCCAGTTGTATGTTTGCCCGGCTCCGTTGTTCACAAGATAATGGATATCCAGACTGGTGAGGTTTTCTATGCCCATATTTGCGATGGCAACGACAGGCTCCATAAACCCGGAGCAATTGGTGTTCGGCACATGGTGCAGGGCATTGGCTGCAGCGTTATTCATCTGACCCGGCTGCAGGTCTTCGAGGGCCACTTTGGTTCCCTGCAGGATTTCCTTGTTGCCGATATCCTGGATAAAAGCCACCAGTTCGCAATGTTCAGCCTTCCAGCTTGCATTCAGGGCAAAACTGAGTTCGATGATTTCTGTGTCACCCGTGGCAAAGGTGATGACGGTTCCGTTTTGATCGGGCGCCATCAGCCGGTTTACAAAGTTCAGATCTGTCTGCCCCTGCCAGTTATACTGTATTTCCGATTCTGTGAGAGCAAGATGGATCACCATATTCTGGCTTGTTGTACTTGCAACCTTTTGGGCTACCAAAGTAACATCGTAGTTCAGGCCATTGTTTTCGCCGAAAATCATGATCGAGAATGAGGAGGGAATGGCAATACGCTGATTGTACTTGGGAAGGTATTGCGGGTACATGCTCTGGGTATGATTGCCTCCCACCACGGTGAGGATGCCGTCGAATTTGGCAGTGGGGTAACCGGTCACAGCATAATAAGTGTTCCTTGCATTGGAATAGTTGTTGGCAAAGGGATCGCCGTTGTGGTTTTCGATAATGGCAACATCATGTCCGTTGGCCACCAGGTCGTCAGCGCCCAATGCAGCGCCCGGACAGTAGGTACACCATGTTCCGGTGGCAATTTCAACCACTACCTTATCTCTGTCAATTTGCTGTGAAAACACAAATAATGCGCTAAAACAAACGATTGTGACAAGTAACGCTCTTTTCATAAGTGAATATTTTAAAGGTTTATATACTAATTGCTATATGCAAATATAATAACAGAAATGGAATCCGGCAGGAATTATTTTGTTAAACAAGTGTAAATATTTTTCAACCTCATTTACACCTTCAGCTTTTCCCCTTCTGACCTGGCGATGATCGTTGCCCCGCAGGTGTCGCTCCAGACGTTGATGGAAGTACGGAACATATCAAGGATGCGGTCGACGGCTAAAATCAATCCTACCCCTTCCAGGGGAAGGCCCACCGCCGAAAGGATCACTGAGATCATGACCAGCCCGGCCATGGGTATCCCGGCCGCCCCGATGGAAGCAAGCAACGCTGTCATGACTATAATGGCCTGCTGCAGTATTCCCATTTCAATGCCATAAGCCTGGGCAATGAACATGGCTGCAACACATTCATAAAGCGCTGTTCCGTCCATGTTGATGGTCGCCCCCAGGGGAAGTGTAAAACTGGTGATCTTTCCCGATACCCCTGAATTATGCTCCACCGCTTCCATGGTCAATGGCAGTGTGGCGCTGGAGGAGGAGGTTGAAAAAGCGGTCAGCAACGGGGTGGATACTGCCCTGAAATGCTGGAGCGGATTGACCCTTCCAATGAATCTGAGCAGCAAAGGCAGAGTGACAGAACCATGAATAGCCAGCCCGGACAATACGCACAGCATGTATATACCCATGCTTTTTGCCAGCTCGAGGATATCCCCCGCCTCATTCACCTGCTTCGCCACAATACCGAAAACTCCGAAGGGGGTGAACCGTATCACGAACATGGTGATCTTCATCATCACATCGAATACCGAATCAAAGAAGCCGGTGAGCAATTTCCTGCTGTGCTCTTTTGTTCTGGTGATAAAAAATCCGAAAAGTATCGAAAAGAAAATGATGGAAAGCATTTTTGACTCCGTGAAAGCAATGAAAATGTTTTCCGGGATGATCTTTATCAGGGTTTGTCCAAAAGAATCCCTGGTAAGGTCAATCCCTTCAACCACTTTTGAAAATCCCAGGTCTGCCCCTACCCCTGGTTTGAAAATGTTTACGAGGACAAGTCCTGTTATTATGGCCATCATGCTGGTCAGGATGTAATATCCGATGGTTTTCAATCCCAGCCTGCCGAGGTTCTCCGCCGTACCCACATTGGCCACCCCTGAAATAATAGAGCTAAGGATCAGAGGAATGATCACCATCTTAAGGGCACGCAGGAAAATTTCTCCCATCCAGCTTATATACCCGACCTCCTTTTCGCCGGACAATAATCCGTACACTATTCCCAGCACAAGGGCGATCAATATTTGCCAGTGAAGTTTTATCCTTTTCATCAGATATTCAGCTCTTCTTTAAAAAAATCAAATATATATGTTTTTTATTGATTGCCAAGACCACCCGAAGTTTTATTTCTTCAAAGTGATAACTGTAATTATTACCTCAATCAATATCCGGCAATGTTCTCTTCCGGGCAACGTTGAAAGCAGAATTGCTGTCTTACAGAAAAGGTGTATATTTGTAATAAAATCTTACGGAAATGAAAAAACAAGTCCTGTTTGCAGCGGCCGTATTGCTTTCGGCTTTTATATCTGCGCAGCACACCAATGTGTTGATCAGCAACAGCAATGCCCCTGAAGAGCCGTCTATTTACGTCAATCCAACCAATACAGATCATCTGGTAGGGGGGGCAAACATCAACAACGTGTATTATTCCAATGATGGCGGTTTGACCTGGAATGTCTCCACGCTGCAATCACAGCAGCAGGGCGTCTGGGGTGACCCCTGCACCATTGTGGATACTGCCGGGCATTGCTATTTCTTTCACCTGGCCTGGCCGCAGTCAGGAAGCTGGATCGACAGGATCGTTTGCCAGAAATCCACCGATGGCGGAGCCACATGGAACGACGGCACTTACATGGGACTGAACGGAACCAAAGCCCAGGACAAGGAATGGGCCGTGGTGGACCGGACCAACAACAATATTTATGTCACCTGGACCCAGTTCGACGATTATGGAAGCGCCAACCCTAACGACCTGAGCATCATCCGGTTTTCCAAATCTGCCGACGGGGGTGAAACCTGGAGCGAAGCCGTAAAGATCAACGAGGTGGACGGCGACTGCATCGACAGCGACAACACAGTGGAAGGGGCTGTGCCTGCAGTGGGCCCCAACGGTGAGATTTACGTTTCCTGGGCCGGACCGGAAGGGCTGGTGTTCGACAGGTCGCCTGATGAGGGGGAAACCTGGCTGGAGAACGATATCTTTGTTTCTGATTTCCCGGGCGGATGGGATTACAACATACCCGGCATCATGAGGTGCAACGGCCTTCCCATCACTGTTTGCGACCTCAGCAGCGGGCCATACCACGGAAATATCTACATCAACTGGTCCGACCAGAGAAACGGCGCCGACGACACGGATGTCTGGCTTGCAAAATCCACCGACGGCGGCGATTCATGGAGCGAACCCATACGGGTCAATGATGATGGCGCCGGGAAACACCAGTTCTTCACCTGGATGGCCATCGACCAGGTTACCGGCTACCTCTGGTTTATCTGGTACGACAGAAGAGAATACACCGACAGCAACACCGATGTGTATATGGCCGTTTCCACCGACGGAGGGGATTCTTTCATCAATTTCAAAGTTTCTGAAACCCCGTTCCTGCCTTATTCAGGTGTGTTCTTCGGGGATTATAACAACGTGAGCGCACATAATAACGTGGTGAGGCCCATCTGGACCCGGCTGCACGACGGCGACCTGAGCGTATGGACGGCCATCGTTGATGTGGACGCTGTGATCACCACGGGGCAGAAGGAAACGAGCGCCTTGCCCGTTGCCACACTTGAGCCCAATTACCCCAACCCTTTCCATGAGAGTACCTTTTTCTCTTTCAAGCTCCGCGAACCTGCCACCGTTACACTCAGGGTGTACGATATGTTCGGACGCGAGGTAGCCACGCTGTTCAGCCGTGAAGCGCGCATGCCGGGCAAGTATGTCGAACATTTTGATGCATCCGGTTATCACCTTTCACAGGGCGTTTACTATTTTACCCTCTCGGGGGAAAATCTCCTGCTGAAAAGAAAGATGATGCTGGTGAGGTAAATTCTTAAGAAACTTCGATAATCAGTTTTCTTTCAGCCTCACCCTGATCTCCACAGGGTGATGGTCGGAGTCGGCGAAACCCAGGTCTTTCGTTTCCACTTCTAACAATTCAATGTTGGGAGAAAGCACGAAAAAGTCGATGAGGGTGGTGCGTGTGGTATCTGAAAGCGGGCTTTGAACATCCCTGTTCGTGGGGATTCCGGGATCGAAAGCCCAGGTCCAGCCCTCCGGGAGGTAATCCTTTTTGAGGGGCCGGGTGGGTTCTTCCCTGTATTTTCCTCCATGTCCCGGGCTGTAACCGGGCGGGCTCTGGTTCCAGTCGCCGCCGGCTACCACATAATTTCCTTTATTTTCATACTCCTCAAGCAGTAATTTTTTGAGAAGGGCCAGCTCCTCTTTCCTCAGGGCCTCCGCATCCTCAAAAGCGGAGTTATGCAGGTTGAACACCACCAGCTCTTTCCCGAAGGCCGTTGCAAACCTGCTCCGGAGAAAACACCTCTTTGGCATGAACAGGCGGGTTGGCCATGAATAGGAGCCTGGAGTGGATATCCTCTCCGCGGAAACCGGATTGTAATGTGCGAAGGTTGCCAGGCCGGAGAGCACCTTTCCCATAGGTCGAAAAATGGGAACAGGCACAAACCGGGAGCTGTAATTCGCAGAAAAACAGGAATAATACTCCGGCATGGTTTCCGAAAACAGAACGTGTTGATCCTCGCGGTAGCTTCTTTTCGAATCCCGGTCGACTTCCTGCAACAAAATAAAACCGGAGGTGCAGGAGCGAAGTGTTTTGGATACACCATTCCGGTATTTGTTGTAGCTTTTCCTGCCGGGCCTCACCTTTTCACCGCCCTCATAGAAGAAGTCCATCTCTGCGCCCAGGCCGCAATAGCCAACATTCCAGGTGGTAAACGACAATCCGGCCGAACCGGGAATCAACGAAAGTCCCGATCCTGAGCAACCGGCATTTTCAACCGGATCAGGATTGAATTGCTTCACGATGGCAGTTTTAAAAAATATTGCCGCCACGATGATCGCCAGGATCATTATGCCTGCCGGGATGTACAATATCATTCTGAATCTTTTGCTCATTTCGATTTATAAAGATACGAAACTTATGTAATTTAGCTTAAACATCCGGTGAGAAATAACGGATGAGTTAAATCGTTTCTCTTTGCGTATCAGGTTCATTGATTTCCGCAAACAAATATAAAAAAAATGAAGGATGAAGATCGTACTTTCAATTTTTGTTCTTATAGCCATTACCACCGGAAGTATGGCCCAGGGCTGCAGCGATGCCGGCGCATGTTCAGTGGGAGACCTTCGGTTGTCGGGCAGGCTCTCTGATGACGAACAGCCCGATCTCAGCATACAGTACAGGCAAAGCATCGGTTTGGCGGATAAGTACTCGGTCGTTTCCTTTACCAGTGTCAGGGTCAGCCATATGATCCTGCAAACTACCAGGCTGGAGGCGATGCTCCCTTTCCAGGCAACGTTTGGTAACCTGGCCACCACATCGGGAGTGGGAGACCTGCTTGTTTCGTTAAGCCAGGCTGTCTTCAGGAGGGATAACAGCCGGATTTCCCTGGTTGCAGGAGGCAGGTTCCGATCCAACGACTCCGACAAATCATCTGGCGGCATACCTCTGCCTATGGTCTACCAGACCAGCCTCGGCACCAACGACATCATAGCAGGCCTTAACTATATCCTGAGAGGCTGGCGGTTCGGTTTCGCTTACCAGCATCCTTTCGGGGCGAACAACAACGGATATCTTCTTGTACCCGGAACACCCGGGAATAAAAGCTATTTTGAATCGGCATACCTTAAAAGGGGCGATGATATCATGTTGCGTGTTGAAAAGGCAGAATACGGGAAAGGAAAGAACAGCTACTCTTATGGTCTCCTCAGTTTTTACAGGCTTCAGAAGGATCAGATAAAACGTAACGATGTGTATGAGCAATTGAATGAATCGGATGGACTCACCCTCAATATTTTTTTTGCCTGGTTCCGGAATTTCGGCAGGAACAAGACCTTTTCCCTTACCGGCGGTTTCCCGGCGCTTGCCAGGCACAACCGACCCGATGGCCTCACAAGGACGCTCATAGTCAATGGAGGAGTGTCGTTCAGGTTTCAAAACAAGGACAGGCGCATGGAATCCGACAGCAAGTTATACGACCCGAAGTTATGGAACACGGAGAAACCATAATTCCAGTTCCCCATATATTTTTACCTTTGCCAAAGATTAAACAGCGCTGTCATGAAGGAGAACAACCTGACGATTTACAATTCTTTATCAAGAAAAAAGGAGAAGTTCGAACCCCTCAACCCGCCCTTCACTGGAATGTATGTCTGCGGACCCACGGTTTACGGCGACGCTCACCTCGGACATGCCAGACCTGCCGTGACTTTTGACCTTGTCTTCCGCTACCTCAAATTCCTGGGCTATAAGGTGCGGTACGTCAGGAACATCACCGATGTGGGCCACCTTGAGAACGATGCCGATGCAGGAGAGGATAAAATTGCCAAAAGGGCAAGGCTTGAACAGATAGAGCCCATGGAAGTGGTACAATACTACACCGACCGCTACCACGGGGACATGGATTTGCTCAACGTGATGAAACCCAGCATAGAACCACGTGCCTCAGGCCATATCATCGAACAGATAGAGATGGTCAAAAAGATCTTGAGCCAGGGTTTTGCTTACGAATCAGAAGGTTCTGTGTATTTTGATGTAACAAAGTACAACAATGAGCACCATTACGGAATTTTATCAGGCAGGAAGCTGGAGGATATGATAGCGACGACACGCGAACTGGAAGGGCAGGAAGAGAAGAAGAACCCTGCCGATTTCGCCCTGTGGAAAAAAGCGCAACCCGAGCACATCATGCGCTGGCCTTCCCCCTGGAGCGAAGGCTTCCCGGGTTGGCACCTCGAATGTTCGGTAATGGGTACCAAATACCTGGGCGAGCATTTCGACATCCACGGAGGCGGGATGGATCTGCTGTTTCCACATCATGAATCGGAGATTGCACAATCTGTGGCAGCCAACGGCAGGCATCCGGTCAAATACTGGGTCCACAACAATATGATCACCCTCAACGGGCAGAAGATGGGCAAATCGCTCGGCAATGCCATTTCGCTGCAGGATTTCTTTGCCGGCAACCACAGGCTGCTTGAAAAGCCCTACAGCCCGATGAACATACGTTTTTTCATCCTCCAGGCCCACTACCGCAGTACGCTTGATTTTTCAAACGAAGCCCTGCAGGGCTCGGAGAAAGGTTTCAGGAGGCTTATGTCGGCATATTCCCTGCTGGAGAAGATAAAACCGGCCGGCAACTCCACCTTTGATGTAAACGCTTTCAGGAGCCGGTGCCTTGAGGCTATGGACGACGATTTTAACAGCCCTGTTCTCATTGCCACCCTCTTCGATGGTATAAAGCATATCAACGGCCTGAAAGAGGGTAAGGAAAGCCTCACCCAAAACGATCTGGAAAGTTTCCGCACGACCTACCGTGAATTTATTTTCGATGTGCTTGGCCTGCTGCCGGAGGAGGATGACAGCAAGGGAGAGCTGGTCTCATCCCTGATGCAGACCATATTATCGGTCAGGCAAAAGGTGAGGGCTGAAAAGAACTTTGCCCTTTCTGACATGATCCGTGACGAATTGGCCAGGATCAACATTAAAATTAAAGACACAAAGGAAGGGGCTGAGTGGGAGATCGGCGAATAAGTGAATAGGAATGTCAAAAATGGAGTTCCTTCAGTCTGCAGAAACAAGGTAATAGTTCTTCTTCCCTTTCTGAACCAGGATATATTTTTCTGACAGCAGATCCGCAGCCGTAACCACAAAGACTTCCGATACTTTACTCTTGTTTATCAGCACAGCATTGTCTTTCAGCATCCTTCTGGCATCGCCCCGGGTTTCGAATATCCCGGTTTTTTCAGTCAGAAAATCAAGTATCCCGCTTCCCTCCGTTATTTCTTCCCTTTTGATAAAACTTCTAGGAACGCCCTCAAAAACGGCAAGAAGGGTATCCTCCGAAAATTTTCTCAGGGTTTCCGTGGTTCCCTTTCCAAAAAGGATCTGGGAAGCCTCAACGGCTGCTTCATAATCGTCCTGTGAATGTACCCTGACCGTGACATCCCTGGCAAGCTCTTTCTGGAGTATCCGGAGGTGAGGCTCTTTTCTGTGCTTTTCAATGAGGTCGCCGATCTCTTCCCGGGTAAAGAGTGTAAAGTATCTGATGAGCTTTTCGGCATCCTCGTCTGCAACATTCAGCCAGTACTGGTAAAAAGTGTAAGGGCTGGTCCTTTTAGGGTCGAGCCACACATTTCCCCCCTGGCTTTTGCCGAATTTAGTGCCGTCGGCTTTGGTGATAAGCGGGCAGGTGAGGGCAAAGGCTTCCGCCTCGGTGTTTTCAAGATCGAAATACATCCTCCGGATCAGCTCCTTACCTGTGGTGATGTTGCCCCACTGGTCGGACCCGCCCAGTTGCAGCTTGCACCCCATATTCTTATACAGCCAGTAAAAATCATAGCCCTGAACAAGCTGATAGCTGAACTCCGTGAACGACATACCCGATTCGAGCCTGTTTTTAACGGAATCTTTGGCCAGCATGTAGCTCACTGTAATGTGTTTCCCTGCATCACGGATAAAATCAAGGAAATTATAATCCCTGAACCAGTCATAATTATTAACGACCACCGCTTTGTTTTCTCCCTCTTCAAACTGGAGAAATTTCATCAGTTGCTTTTTCTGACATTCGAGGTTATGGTTGATTTCCTCCACCGACAACAGTTTGCGTTCTTCCGTCCTTCCTGAGGGGTCGCCTACCCGGCCTGTTGCCCCGCCAACCAGAACTACCGGTTTGTGTCCGCTCCGCTGCAGATGAACCAGCAGCATAACAGGAACAAGGTTTCCGATATGGAGTGAGTCGGCGGTAGGGTCAAATCCAATATATCCTGAGGTAATCTCTTTTTGCATTTGCTCTTCCGTTCCGGGGGTCATATCGTGGATCATCCCCCTCCATCGCAATTCTTCGACGAAATTTTTAATCATATATGATTTTTTTTGCAAATATATACCTGATTGAAAAAGTAAAAAAAAAAACCTGATCCGCCGGGACCAGGTTTTACTATTTGGTTTGCGGAATTTAAAAACTTCGTTGTTTATATCCTTCAACGTCAAGAAGATAATTAATGCCTACATACAGCCCTCCCCACAGATTGTGCGAAGCTTCGTAAGGTTCACTGTAGGCCGGTAACCGGTAAGCCGGAGCATTAATGTCTTTAAATCCATAGTTGATCCTCATGCCTGCATTGACGAAAAAATTCTTGTTCAGATATATGTCTGCTCCCACATCGAGGGCAACCCCGAAATAACTGCTCTCCCAGCGGTCTTTAATATCTTCGGCATCGGTCACAAATTCCTCCCCATCGAGATTGATTTTTTTGGTGCCGATAACATTCCCGTCTCTTTCATAAGTTTGATCAGCGCTTAAAAGGCTTGAGAACTGCGGGCCGGCAAGGAACCTGAACCGGGTGCCTCCGCTTCCAAAGCTGTATTTAAAAAACAAAGGGATATTCAGGTAATTCAGATTAATATCCCTTTCAGCTTTTGTAAAACTACCCTGCCTTCCTTCGTATTTTTGCCCCTGCCGGGAATACTGTATTTCAACAATGGCTGAAATCTGTTCTGTGAAGGAATAACCGAGGTTTGCGTTGAATGCATAACCCGTTTTGGGTGCATAGTCAATTTCAGGCTCACCATAAAAATTTTGTTTTAATATCCAAACATTGGTGAATGCGCCACCGGCTCCCAGAATGACCTCTTTCCCCTTTTGTGCATGGGCAATACATGTGATCGCCAGGGAAAAAACAAGTAAAAGGTGTAATTTTTTCATAATGACAGAGTTTTTCTTATTGTAAATATTTGTTATTTTGTTAGAACTAATTCAATATACAGGAACAAATATATTAATTTTTTTTAGCACGATATACAATTGAAAGAAAATTCCAAATTGATTCTTGTAACCGGAGGGACCGGCCTGTTGGGTTCTTATTTGCTTCACGGCTTACTTAGCAGGGGTTACAGGGTCCGCGCAGTCAAAAGGCCTAATTCAAAGACAGATACCTTCAGCAATGTTATTTCCTGCCTGTCAGGTAATGGAAGTGAACTGGTAAACCGGATAGAATGGGTGGAGGGCGACATTATGGACGCAGGATCTCTTGAAAATGCTATGCATGGGGTGGATCAGGTATTTCACTGTGCAGCTTTGGTATCATTTCATGCGAAAGACAAACGTAAACTTTTCAGGATCAATGCAGGGGGCACTGCCAACCTGGTAAACGCCGCCCTGTCTGCCGGGATTGGAAAACTGTGTCATGTATCATCGGTTGCTGCATTGGGCAGGGCCGAAAATCAGGGGTTCACCGATGAGAAAACCATCTGGAACAATTCCTCCATAAACTCTTCATACGGCAGGTCGAAATTCATGTCTGAACTGGAAGTATGGCGTGGTGTGGAGGAAGGTCTGAAGGCCGTCATCATCAACCCTTCCATATTGATAGGGGCCGGGAATACATCAAAGGGAAGCGCCAGGCTGGTATCTACAGTGGCCCGCGGGCTGAAGTATTATCCTGCCGGAATGAACGGGTTTGCGGATGTGCGTGATGTGGCTGAAATCATGATAAGGTTGATGGAAAGCGATATAAAAAACGAAAAATTTGTGGTCAATGCCGTGAACCTCTCCTATGTTGAGTTGTTCACAAAAATAGCAGGATGCCTTGGACTTCCCCCGCCAAAATACAAAACTGCCAGGTTTTTCGGGGAATGTTACCGGCTGATCAAAGCTTTCACGGCAGCCATGCATGGAAAGGAACCCTTACTCACACGCGAAACCACTGAAACAGCCTACCAGACGTATAAATACAGGAACAATAAATTACTGGAAGCCCTGCCGGACTTTCATTATACCCCCTTTGACGACACCATCCGGTTTGTTTGTAATCATTACCTGAACCGGCACAAACGATAAAAAAAACTGCCCTGAAAAGCAAACGCTTTCAGGGCAGTTATCACTTTAATAGGGCGACAGGCTATCTGACAATTATTTTTTTGCTGACCAGCAGGTTGTCGCCTGTTATTCTCAGGTAATAAATGCCGGGATCAGCGTTAAGGTTCAGCACGCAGTTATATTCGCCCTGGGTACGCACATTGGCCTTTTCATACAGCACATCCCCGACAGTGTTGAAAACGGAAACAGTAATTACATTCCTGTCGGTTGTTTTCAGGCTGATGCTGATGTTTCCGTCGGACGGGTTCGGGAATACGTCAAATGATATGAGGCCTTCATTTTCGTCAATACCAAAGCACTCGTTGATATCCAGCAGAATCTGGTCGCTCATCTCACCGCAGGGGGCATTGCCGGTTGCCGTCAGGGTTAGTGTGACATTGCCCGCGGCTATATCCTGTGTTCCGGGAGTATAAACTGGGGTCATGCTGGTATTGTCATCAAATGTGCCATCACCGCCGGTAGACCATAAATAGGAGGCTGCATTGGCCACAGTGGCTGTTGTAACGCTAAACACCTCATCATCACATATCTCATCATCATCTCCTGCAAACACTTCCGGTGCAGCAACAAGGGTTAAAGTAACCTCCCCGATGGCATCGGTACAGGTAGAATTTCCCTCAGCCGTTAATGTCAGAACAACTGAACCACCGGCTATGTCGTTGGTTCCGGGTGTGTACTCGGGATTAATCAACGTATTGTCATCGAAAGTCCCGTCACCGGCTGTTGTCCAGTTCAGTGAAGCATAGTTTGCGGCCGTGGCGTCACTGATTGTGTATGACCCGGAGCTGCATAAAGAAGCATCTGCTCCGGCAAAAGCTTCGGCTGATTTGTAAATGGTAATAACCATTTCGTCAACCACGTCATCGCATGATCCCAAAGCGGTAGCCGACAGGGTGAGGGTCACTGTTCCGGTTTCAATATCCTGGGACCCGGGCGTGTAAACCGGGTTAACCAAAGTACCGTCATCGAAGGTACCATCGCCGCCGGTGCTCCAGAGCAGGGCGCTGTAATCAGCGGCAGCGGCATCGGCAAGGGTGTATGTTTCAGTTTCACAGATTCCTGCGTCTTCGCCGGCAACGGCAGAAGGCATCGGTGAAATGGTGAGCGTCATGTCATCACTCACGGTAATTTCAGTGGAGTGCACAGTAAGGGTAAGAACAACCGAACCAGCAGTGATATCTTCGGCGCCGGGTGTGTAAACCGGGGTCAGGATGGTGTTGTCATCGAAGGTTCCTGTCCCTGCTGTTGACCACTCTAAAGAAACATAATTAGTGGCATCGCCCTGGCAGTTATGGGTATTGCTTTCACAAACTTCAACGTCAGGGCCTGCATTTGCGGTTGTGCTGGCAATTACATCCACGGTAGCTCCATACCTGTAATAATTCTGTTTGGTGATGGTAACGATCATCTCACTGCCGGATGCCTGTGCAGGAATCGAGATCATGACGGGCGCACCGGTACCTTCGGCAGTTCCAATGATCTCACCGGCCACTGTAAGGGCTATGAATGAACCATCGTCAGCAGTTACTTCAAACTCCTCAGCTCCGGTCATGAGGGTAGCCTCATGAACCACGGTAAGGTTTTGCGGAATTTGAGAATAAACGGTAAGGAAAGCATCTCCGTGATGATGAAACAGGTGATAGGTAACCAGTTTGTTGTTGGTGTTATACGGCCAGGACGACTGATAGAGGAAGTATTTGCCGGCGGAATTTCCGAAAGCGGGTAAAACCCCCCTGCTGGCCGGATTGGCGCCATAGTCGGGCATGAAATTGGTCCACATATTGTCATACGCACCCCATACATAAGCATCGTTCACGAATGAGTATGATACCTCTGAAGCTGCAAGAATGCCAAGCGCACCCGCATTCTGGCCTCCGGAAGTGTGCCTGTGGAATTTTTCAGCAAAACACTCTCCGCCCAGATTGTACTTGCCTGTTAAACAGTTGATGGACATGATATACGTCAGGTCGGTATTGGTAAGTCCGTTGATGTTTCCCGATGAATAAGCCGGCTCTCCCCAGCCGCTTTCATAACCGTGGTCACGGTGCTGCAGCATAAAAGATCCGTTGTTGATGGCAGCGTTTACCATGGCGCCCGTACCTCCGGTCCATCCGCCTAGTTCAGCGGGGGTTGCAGGTATGTATTCCTGTCCGTTTGGCCCGAAATAATTCACCACGGTGGCAGTGTTCGTTGCTGTTGACCATACCGTTCCGGGAGTGCCCTGATAAATGGCGTTGATACGCACCGGGCTTTTCCCCTGGACATTTTTCCAGAAACCGCCTATGGTTTCAGAGCAGAGCTGGAACCATCTTTCTGTCTGCCAGCCTAAGGCTGTGATAGGATGGGCATAAAAATCAGGGCTTGTCGGAGGAGTTCTCTCATAATTCAGGAACTTGGTCACCATAGTTTGAAGGTGGGTGGCGTTCTGAGCCGTCATCCTTGCAAATACGATGTCGGGCAGATTGTTGTTGTCAACATCGGCGTATATGTTGTCAGAAACGCAATAATTGTTCCAGACAGGAGATGTAATATGCATAACCGGGTTTGTTCCGTAATCCCCTAACAGAAGAATGGCAGCCGGAACGATGTCCCAGTTGTTGTACGCATTGTTAACATAGGTCTCTATACTGTTGGTATTGTTGCCCCCGACTTCCTCTATGGTTACTATATCGGTGGATATTCCCTGGAGTGTTCTGAACATTTTGATGGAGTCGGCCCACTGCAGGAATTCCGGTCCTGTCGGGCTGATGATGAGGTATTCGCATCCGGTCTCTTTGGCCTTACCCTGCAGGTTCTTGTTGTAGTCCATCACAGGAAGAGATTCAAAGTTCAGCAGCATATCGGCAAGCAGGGGATCCCACCAGCGGCTCCTGAGGCGATCTTCTCCAAAATACCCCGAACCTCCTTCAAAATCAAGGTCAATCACAATGTCGCGGTACACCACAAGCTCCCCGGTAACCGGGTTGTACTGGAATGGGGTGATGCCCAACATAACAACGTCCACGCCACGAACCTGCGTGATTTCAGAAATTTTTACCGGCTTTTCCGGATAAAAGGCATCTTTCTGATAGATGCTCTCATTTTTTACATATTCGAGGGGCTGATCATCGGTATCCCATGGGATACGCGGAGCAGGCGCAATGTCAATGCCGCTGTAGGTTTCCGTTCTGTAAGAAACGATGTTCAGATTCACCGAAGCGCCTTCAGGCACTGCAATAAGCCTTCCGTTTCCCGGCAGGTTGGGAGCGCCTTCATCGCCCTGTAGAAAATGTCCGTACAATTCAACGGTTCTCATGGCCTCTCCCTTGATGTCAACATCGCCCAGGGTGAACCCGTGAACTGAATAGGTAATGGTTACTCCGTCATTGGCTGCTTTGGTAACATTAAATCCCTTTTCGCCAAGAGGATTTGAAAAATTGTAGTCTTCAGCCTGAGATAAAGATGCTGAAAACATGAGCATCACTCCCAAAAGGGAAGTTAAACTTGTTTGAATAAATCGTTTTGTAATGTTCATAATGCGTGAATTAATTATTAATAATGATTTTAATT
>JAFGME010000040.1 GCA_016927695.1 Bacteroidales bacterium | reverse complement strand
TTTTTATGCTAATTTACGACATTTTGTGTCTGCGATAAATAGAACGTAACTATCTGATCCCCTGCGAGCGGATCAGGAGCTCTGAAACTATGGTTCAACATCAGGATAAAGGCCATTACATCAAATTCCCGGCATAAAACTACGAAGGATCAAGGGGTCGCACAATGAGCACAAGGTAACCGGACGGATTATCTTACCCTGTCAATTCTATGTGCCTGTGTGGTAAATTATTTTAACAACCTGGCTCGCCAAAGTTTGCACAATGGACACAAGATAACTGGCCGGGTATCTTTCCCTGTGCTCTTTGCGCCTGTCCGGCCGGTCAGGCGGGCCTTCTTTGTGCACGTGGTGGTTCATCTTTCAATGTTTCTTTTGGTAAATGTGAAACTTTAGCAAGCTATTATTATTTGGAATAACTATAAAAAATCAAAGTAAAATTTTTATCTAAAAACTTGAAAAACAGCCAAATTATCTGTAACTTTACTCCAAAATAAACCACCATGAAAACATTGATCCGGATCCTCAACAGGGATCGCATTTTCAGCCACATTGGCCTTTCAAAGGCAAAGTTAAGCAACATGCTGCATATTTGTCTGCAAAGTGTACCCGGGATGCTCATCTCGTGTTTATGCCTTTCCCTTCCCAACACATACAGCCAAACAGTGATAAACGGAGGGGATGTGTATGGAATTTGGAGCCTGTCCGGCAGCCCTTACCAGATTTATGGCAACATTGAAGTACCACCAGACAGTTTTCTTATCATTGAGGCAGGAGTTGACATCGAAATTAAAGCTAATCTTTGTTTTACTGTTAAAGGAAACATTCTATCCGTTGGAAAACAGTCCATGCCGATACTTTTTACCTCCCCTCCAAATGACAATAAATGGCAAAGCATAAATATTACCGGACAGGGGTTTTGCATCTTTTCCCATACGAAGTTTTCTTCCTTCAAACAAACAACTTTTGAAGGCGGAGGAGTGATCAGGTTATCGGAAAAGCAATTGTATCTTATGAATTGTGAATTCTACAACAACCGGTTCCATGGTGTGGCTAATGCTGCCGGGGGAGCCATATATATAGCAAGTGGAGAAGCATATATTTACTCCTGTACGTTCGCGGGAAACGAGGTTAATATAGAAGCAGATAGTTATTATCCTGAATATTGGGCAGGGTATGGTGGTGCAATTGCTCAATTCGGCGGGTTTTTGCATATAGAAAACAGCAGTTTCAATTCAAACAGGGTACAAATAGTGGGGTTTGCTCCGGGTACTGCATCTGCAGATAGCTATGGAGGGGCAATCTATTCCAATGGATTTGGATTAGCTGACAACTGTACAATAACAAATAATCAAAGCAAGAGCGATGCAAAATGTACACCACCAATGCCAGGTTCCAGTGGTGACGCCTCTTCCCATGCAGAAGGAGGGGGAATATGGGGTCCAGACTTCATTGTTAAGAATTGCATCATCACCGGAAACCAATGTTTGTCTTATAGCCTGGCTATTCTTGACAGTCCTAATTCTACTGTAGGTGCAATGGCCTCGGGCTATGGGGGTGGAGTACACGGTTCAATAGTGGAAGGAAGCCTCATCAAAGCAAATGATTGCTTTACATCTTCTTATGTAGAATTAGAGGCAACTTTTGCGGAACCATTACCCCGGGATAAAAACAATAACCCAAAGGCTATTATTAATCATTTAAACCAATCAGTTAATGATCTGCCAGATATCAGCACATCCAATAGTAAAAGCTTCCCCAATGCCTTCAGCCGGGGTGGCGGATTGTACAAAGCCAACTCAATAAATAATACAATTTATGGAAATACTCTATATGCAACAGCCAGTAATTCGAATGTGGAAACATCTGGCGCAGGTACTTACAGTGGAAACAACCTCAACTGTATAATCTATTTCAATAACCCCAGTACAGCCCAGATTGTTAACACTGTAACAAGCTATAGTTGTGTACAGGGGGGGTATGGAGGAAATGGAAACATTTCGGGAAATCCGCTATTTGTTACAGGCCCGCAGGGTGAATGGTATTTAAGCCAGCTACAATCGGGGCAATCCAATCAAAGTCCGTGTGTGGATGCAGGCGATCCCGCCGGCCCGACCTATTCGGGCTCTACACGTACCGACCACCAACCTGATCAGGGCATTACCGACATGGGATACCACTACCTGGCCGGAGTACAACCTCCTGTGGCAGATTTTGCCGCTGGCCCGGGAACCATTAACTGCTGCGACAATGTCTATTTCTGCAATATCTCAAAACACGCTCCCGTCTCTTTTCAATGGTTCTTTGATGGAACCACAGCAGGATATTCTGCGGAGGAGAATCCCATTGTACAATACTATATACCAGGATACTATAATGTTACCCTGATTGTATCAAACTCTGCCGGCTCCGACACCCTGGTTAAAAACATCTATATTCATGATAATAATTGCCCTCCGTTGGCAGATTTTTTTGCCGACAAAACAAAGGCAGCCCCAAACGACACAGTACACTACTTTGACAATTCAGTGTCCAATCCGGTTTCATGGCAATGGTGGTTTGAAGGGGGTATCCCTTACACCTCCTTTGTTCAAAACCCCCTGGTTGTTTATACCGATACCGGATCATATTCTGTACAACTGAAAGTGGCCAATAATTGGGGACAGGATTCAATTACCAAAACAGCATATCTTCACGTTGTCCTTCATCCGCTTCCTTCGTTCCAGGCCAACCATTACACTATTCTCCCAACCGATACAGTGTGCTTTACCGATCTTACCGCAAACAATCCGGAATGGTGGCAGTGGGAATTCGAAGGGGGGGAACCCTACACATCTTCATTACAAAACCCGTCGGTTGTATATCCAACAAATGGCCTTTATGACGTAACACTGATTGCCGGTAATGCTTTCGGGTCTGACACGCTGACAATAGCGGACTGCATTACAGTTGGGGATCTGGTGGCGGAATTCACTGCCAACATAATGAATGCAGGGATTGGTGACACAATAAGGTTTTTTAACAATACGGGCGCCTTTACAAGCTGGTTCTACTGGGAGTTCCCCGGCGGAATACCTTCTGTTTCGTATGAAGAAAACCCTGAGGTGCTCTATCATCAAAACGGCTTCCATGATATTCTGTTTGCAACAGGAAACTACAATACTTCAGACACAATCAGTATTGCAAATTTTATCTTCATCGACACTTTAATACAACTTAATATTAAAATTTTTCCCGCAGGCCCGTTCAATGGAGCCAACCTTTCCAACTTGCTCAACAGTTATCAGTATTTACCTTTATACCAGCCTTATGCCAACTACCCATGGTTTTATTCAGGCAATGAACAAGTGGGTTGCATACCTACCAGCCAGGTGGTGGACTGGGTACTCTTGGAGTTCAGAGGCTGCACAGGCGGTCCTGAAAATGCCACACCGGAAACCATCCTGAAACGGCAGGCCGCCTTCCTGATTGCCGACGGTTCTGTCAGGACTACCAACGGCATTTCTTCCATTGAGTATGTCCACGACACCCTGCTGAACCTATACTTTATCCTTTATCACCGCAATCACCTTCCTGTTATGTCAACAAGCCCCATTACAAAACTTAACAACAATATAGACTTCACCACAAGCAGTTCAAAAGCCTTTGGAGGCTTCCTGGCACAGATCGAGCTTGCGCAGGGAGTATGGGGTATGATCCCAGGCAATGCTGATGGCAACGGAATGGTAAACAACCAGGATAAACTTGATTTCTGGAAACCACAGGCAGGTAAAACCGGTTACTGGGCAGGAGACTTTAATCTCAATGGTCATGTTGACAACAGCGATAAAATAGGATACTGGGAGCCCAACGTTGGAAGCGGAACGCAGACGCCGGATTATTAAAAGGGAATCGCGGCTATGATAGCCAGTATTGTTTTTTAATCATGGGTTTGCACAAGGGATGCAAGGTAACTGAAGGGAGATAATCTTCACCTGTGCTCCAAGTGCTAATTTTTTCGAACCACACAGACAAAGCAGATCACACAGGAAGAAACACAAAGATTGGAGGGAGTTCCTGTTGATGCCTGCATAGCGTTGGCACATAATGCCGTAAGCAAATTGGCAAATAACGCCCAGGTCAATAATCGCTGTAAAACCAAAGCCGGAGATATCTGAAATTTTTGCATTACGGGAAGTCCCGGTATTTATTGGATTTATAAACAAAGCTTGCTGCTCTGCATTACCAGGCTTGCTATTAAGGATTGCAAGGCTTGCCATTGAACAAAAACCGCCCTCCTGCCGCAAAAACACGCTAACCCCTCGCAAAATATAGAGAAACCCCAGATTAACCCTTGTGCTGAACCTGCTGATTTAGTTCAACGGTTTGCAGCTACCCGAAGGTGGCGATTTAGAAGCACTTCACTGTCAACCAAGCAGAAACTTTGATAGAGGCACAAAGCTTGATTTAACCACTGAACCGCCACTTTTGGATTGGTGCTGTTAGCGTTACGTTGTTTTTATCTTTTAATCATTTTCTTCATAGTAATAGGAATAGTCAATCCCTTTCATAAACATTTCACGGTCATTTATTTTGGTAGTGAGTGCATTATTCAATAGAGTCTTTAAAGTATTACTTTTTGTTGGACTTAGCATCATTGCATTCATATAGTCTCGTTTACTTATTTTACTCCAATCAACGCATTTTTTAAGGCGTTTTTTTAGCATCAAATCCAACCATATTCGTGTGCTTCTGCCGTTACCTTCCATAAAAGGGTGTGCAATGTTCATTTCAATATATTTGTTTACGATTTCGTCAAATGTATTTTCAGGCATTGCTTCTGTTTGCTTTAATGTGTCGCCTAAAAAGTGTGATACAGCAAATTGAAAACCTCCTTTTGAAATATTTTTTTGTCTGATCTGTCCCGCAAAATCATACAGCCCTCCCAACAAATACGCATGAATTTGTTGCAAGCCTTTGGCTGTCCCAACTTCAATGCTTTCGATAAACGAGCTTTCAAATAAGGCATACGCTTTTGTTTTACTTTTCCCGTCTATACTCTCATCACTGTATGTAAACCATTCAATAAACCGGTTTGCTTTTTTTCCGGGGAACTCTTTACCTAATGCAATTATGCCGTTGTAATCTAACATATCTGCAAAACGTCTTTTTCCGTCTGGAGCAAGAAACTTCAACTGGGTAGTAGCACTAACCACTTGACTATTTTCTTTCTTTAACTTTGCTTTAAGGTATTTCCAATAATTACGGGTTTTTGTATAGTCGTCTTGATCGGTAAGCACTGCAACAATATCCAACACCGAAAACCACCACTTGGCATTTTCTTCATCCCAAATAGCGCGTACTTCTCGGTCGTCAAAGAAACGAATGGATATTTTTGCGTTACTCATAATTAAATTTCTTCTATTTTGTTATGATTTTCAAAGTTATGATAATTTTTGTCCTGAAGTAGAGGTCTACGGTCTCTTTACAATAAACGCTTACGTTCTTATCCCTTCACCAGAGCTTATTTTATCCATTGATTTCACTGGGGATAACCAAACTTTGCATTACCTTTTTTTCGTTTTATTGGTTTTCACCATGATGTTTCAGAGCTTCATGAACAAATATAGTGTTTGTTATCCAATCCGGGGTTCTTTTCCGAATATCTTCTTACACTGTGGTATCACATCCGGATGAAGGCCATGGTATCAAATTCGGGGCATAAAACCATAAAGAATCAAGGCAGGTTTCCTAATACAACACCAGTTTGGAAAAAGCAACCCCGGCTGAAGGGTTTGCAGGATAGCTTACCCTTACGAGATAAATGCCCGGTTTCAGGTTGTGTATATCAAGAGATGTTTTATTGCCGGAAAAGGAAACCTCTTTTAGGATTTTCCCATCCTGAATGCCGGTCACCTGAAGCAATGCATCCAAATGGGTGTTGGCATCGCCTGTTTCCACAGCCACTTTTGAACGGGCGGGGTTAGGATAGAGTTTAACTGCGGGCGTTTTGCCCTGATGTTCCCTTTCGCCGAACACATTCGGTTGGGCCACCCCTGAATAAAAGTTCAGGCCGCCGGAGAAATTTCCCGCAATCAGGTCAAGGTATCCGTCGCCGTTGAGGTCGTGAATGGCACAACCCGAACGGACGCCCGGCGCCAGGTCAACGGGCTCCTCTCCCATTTGAAGATAAAGCAATTCCGATTCTTCAAAGGCTCCGGTAAGATTGTTCTCGATGTTTCTGTAATAAAATAATTTCCCCTGTTCCGATCCCACAATCAGCTCCGTAACACCCTCCCTGTTGATAAAAAAGCAGGGGACGCTGTACCCGAAATTGGAAAAATTCGGATCTGTGACATTCACTTTTCCCAATGAATCGGTGATAAAGGAAAATTCGGGGGATCCCGGAGCGCCGGTGTTTCTGTAATAGTTCAGGTTACCCCCTTTTTCACCGGTGATCAGGTCGGGCAGGCCATCCTTATCCAGGTCGAAAAGCTGTGGAGAAAGAAATGATCCGGGGCCGGATATGGCCAGGAAGGCGGGTTCATCGAATCCGGGATCTGCTGCCGGTCCGGCAATGTTCATGCAATAATAAAACTCCCCCTCCTCATTTCCAAGGATGATATCCAGATCACCATCGCCATCCAGGTCGGACACTGCCGGATAAACCGAAGTCCATCCGAGGCTTCTTATCCCTCCAAGATCGCCGGTTACAAGGGTGAATTCAGGGGAGACAGGCGTTCCGGTGTTCCTGAAAAATGCCATGGCTGAGGAATACTTTGACTTCAGGAACATTCCGGGCAGATACCATGAGGAGTCGTAATATCCGTAATTTGAAACGATAAGGTCCTGCAATCCATCGGCATTGAAATCGGCCAAAACAGGATAAGCGCCGGAGCCGAAATCAAGCATGTCGTCCTGGATAAAATTGTCTTTCATATACTGGAAAGAGGGCTGTGAGTTTGACCCGTAGTTCAGATAAAGCCATGCGCTCTTATCCGATTCGAGGTTATAAAGGCCTGGGTCGAAAGGAGCCACAACCAGGTCGTTGATCCCGTTATTGTCCACATCCAGGTAACTGGCCAGGGGGAAAGAAAAAATATGAACAGGCTTCGTCCCGGCGGGAAAGTCGGTTGTCTGAGCGGTCATATATGCGGAATCCGGTGTTCCTCCATTGGTGAACTGCACCAGTGTCGGATAATCCACATCGCCTAACACCAAATCCATCACCCCATTGTTGTTGATATCGATCATGGTGAAAGTGGAGCCTGTGTGCCTGTCGGGCTCATTTTTCATCCCCCGGCTGTTATTGCCGGACACATTGCACTGCGGCCAGTTGAAACAGGTGTCTAAAAAAAGCTCGTTCGACTCCTCGCTCTCGGCAAAATAGCCCCAGCAATTGGTGGTTTTGACAAAATCAAGCGAATCGGGGATACCGTATTTTTCCATTGACATATTCTTATGCATCTCAACAAATGAACCCAGCCCCCAGAAAGTCAGCAGGTCCGAATCGCCATCCCCGTCGATATCTGCAATTCCCGGGTAGTCGACGTCGGTCACCAGGATATTCACATATCCCCCGCCCTGAAATGATTTCAGATAGGGATAAACCACCGGCTCAAAATCCAGTTTCTTTCCCGAGGTGTTCCTGAACACTTTTATCCCGGCATATCCTTTTGAATAGGTAAAAATGTCCTTTTTTCCATCGGCGTCATAGTCGTGCATAATGATCCACGAATTGATGCCGGGAAAAAGAGCGGCCATTTCAGGGGCATATTCGTATTTGATCTCACCGGCAGCGCCCTTGTTGAGGAATACCATTTTTCGGTTCCCCGTCCGGTCAAATACAAGGAGGTCGTCAACACCATCAATATCCACATCCACGGCACAGAACTGGCAGGCGTTCATACCGCCGGCCCAGGGGTAAGCAAATTCTTTCCGGCCGGCATCCAGCGCCCTCACTTTTTCAGCGGCAGACGGATCATGGTGGAAATAAAGCTGCGCCTGCAAGGGCTGCGCAGTGGAGCACACTAAGGAAAAAAGAATGAATGGAAAGAAAAACGGTGAATGAAACCACATAATTCAAAGAGTATAATACATTAACGCAATTATTTGCTGAAAAGTTTCCCGCCCAGGATATCCATCACCCCGGAGGCTTTTCCCTGGAGGAAAATATCGGTAATGGCGGCCGTTAGCTTTGAACGTTCGGTGTTTACCTCCAGGATGAGGGCGCCGTTCTGTTTGGCGATGTAAGGCATCTGGGCGGCAGGCATGACCTCGCCTGTTGTTCCTATCACCAGCATAACGTCTGCCTTTTCGGCATCACGAAGGGAGTTATGGTATGCATCCGCCGGGATCCCTTCCCCGAAAAAAATAAAGTCGGGTTTGAGCAAACCGTCACATCTCCTGCAGCAGGGCGGAAGGCTGGAAAGGTCGATCTCCGCCACAGGGTAGATTTGCCGGCAGGAGGTGCATACCAGTTTTTGGGAATTGCCGTGAAACTCATACACGGTTTTGCTCCCTGCCTGCTGATGAAGATTGTCGATATTTTGTGTGATCACCGATTTTAACATGCCGCAGCCCTCCATTTCGGCAAGCACTTCATGGGCCCTGTTGGCCCTGGCATCGTCAAAATAACTGTAGAATATTTCCTTGATCACTCTCCAGGAATCAAGCGGGTTCTCATAGAAGTATCCAAGCTCAAGCGTTTTGGGGTCGTACCGGCTCCAGATGCCGTCCGATCCCCGGAAGGAAGGGATTCCGCTTTCCACGGATATGCCTGATCCCGTGAATGCTACGGCATATTTTGCGTTCCGGAGGATCCCGGCTGCCGTCTCAATGTTCTTTAATAGCGAAGGTTCCATAATTCCAACAAGATATTCGAAATATTTTTAGGTGTTAAAGTAAAAGAAAATTTCTCATATTTACAGCAAATTTGACTTCTTTTATTTGTACCGGGATGAAAAAACAGATTTTTGCTTTGATTTTTTGCGCAGTAAGCCTGATATCTTATTGTCAGCACGGGCATCAGAACGGCGTTGACCAAAACAGCCCGCCCCCCGGTTCAGCGGTGGTACCCGGTGAAGGCGAAGGGTGGGTAAGTCTTTTCGACGGGAACACCCCCAACGGATGGCGCGGATTTGGACAAAGCGCGATGCCGGGAGGCTGGACTGTGGAAGACGGCTGCCTTGTCACATCAGGACAGGGAGGAGATATGGGCGGAGATATCATCACTGCCGGACAATATGAAGATTTTGATCTTTACCTTGAATGGGCCATCTCCCCCGGCGGCAACAGCGGCATCTTTTTCCACGTGCTTGAAAACGGTTACCCCAGCGCGTATGCCACCGGACCTGAATACCAGATCATTGATGATTCGGGTTTCCCGGAAAAACTCGAAGAATGGCAGCAGGCAGGCGCGAATTATGCCATGCACCCGGCCGTTAACAAAACCCTGAAGCCGGCAGGGGATTTCAACTCATCCCGCATTCTCGTCAGCAGGGGCCATGTCGAACACTGGCTCAACGGGGTGAAAATCGTGGAGTATCAGCTTTGGACCGATGAATGGAAAGAAAAAGTCAGGACAGGCAAATGGAAGGATTATCCCGCTTACGGCCTCGCCCGGAAAGGGCATATCGGACTGCAGGACCACGGCAGCCCGGTCAGGTTCAGGAATATCCGGATTAAAGACCTTACGGAAGCGGGACAATCGCTGTTCAACGGCGCTGACCTGCAGGGATGGAAAGTTTATGGCGCCGAAACCTGGAAAGCAGAAAACGGACAACTGGTATGCGAAAGCGGCCCTGACAAAGGATATGGCTACCTTGCCACAGTTAAACCATACCGGGACTTCATCCTGAGGCTGGAATTTATGCAGGAAAGCAATGGCAACAGCGGGGTGTTTTTCAGGTCGGCGCTGAATGGCACAGACATCACCGGATGGCAGGCTGAGGTGGCTCCGAAAGGAAACGGAACCGGCGGAATATACGAGTCGGGCGGCAGGGGATGGCTCTGCCGGATTCCCGTGGAGAAAGAAAGTGTCCTGAACACTGACGGCTGGAATGAAATGGTCATCTCCGTGGAAGGCGACAGGGTGATCACCTGGCTCAACAATGAAATGATGTGCGACCTCACCGATGAAAACATGGGAAAGGGCAATGGAGTGATCGCACTGCAGGTGCACGACGGAGGAGGCATTAAAGTGAGATGGAGGAATATTTTTATCAATGAACTTTGAGCATGGGAAACACCGGTAATTCAATGCAGCAACTTTACGGATCGCGCCTTTTCTGGCTGACGGCCCTCAGAACGCTCATCGGCTGGCACTTTCTTTATGAAGGGCTTGCCAAACTGACCAACCCCAACTGGTCAGGCGCAGCTTACCTGCTGGATTCCGGCGGGATTTTCAAAAACTTTTTTTTCTCGCTGGCGGGAAATCCATCCCTTTTGCAGGCAGTGGATTTTCTCAACATTTACGGGCTCATGGCCATCGGGGCAGGCCTCATTCTGGGAATGTTTGAAAGGGAAGCCATACTCTCCGCCATTGCACTGCTGGGATTGTATTATCTCTCCCATCCCCCTTTCACAGGGATAAAATATGCGGCTCCTGCCGAGGGAAGCTACCTGATTGTAAATAAAAACCTTATCGAACTCGCAGCTCTGGCCGTTCTGTTCCTTTTCCCCACAGGGAAACTGACCGGTATCGACAGGCTGATCTTTAACAAAAAAAATGAGTAACAACATGGATCATGCCCCACAGCAGGAAAATCATCTTCATTCCGGCAAAAAGCCCGGACGAAGGGAAGTGCTGAAAAGCCTGATGACAGTGCCGGTGGCCGGAGCGCTGTTATATGCATGGTATAAAAACCGCAGGCACGACACCTTACTGAAAAAATCCATCCGCGGCGACCTCAGCCTCGAAGGTTCCAATCCCGTTTTCGACAGAAACGTCCCGGCCGGCAGGCAAATCCGTTTGGGCATCATCGGTTGCGGCGGAAGGGGAAGGGCCCTCCTGAAAGCCGCAGGATTCCTTCGCCCTGAAATCATCGACACTTACCTGGAAGAAAGCAAAAAAAACAAAACCGACAGAAGATATGAGGAGTTTCTGGAGCAGGACGACCTCAACATAACGGTGAACGGGCTTTGCGACATCTATGACCTCAATGCCGAAAGGGGGATGAAGGCGTGCGCCAATACCCACAGGCTGGGCTCTGACGGCGAAACGGGTCCGGCCCCCGTGAGATACCGGAGTTACAGGGAACTGCTGGCTGCCCCCGACATCGATGCCGTGATCATCGCCACTCCCGACCACTGGCACGGCCTCATGACCATTGAAGCCGCCAGGGCAGGCAAGCATGTTTACTGCGAGAAACCCATGACCTGGACCGTTCCGGAAACCTATGAAGTGGTAAATGCCGTCAAAGAAAACAACATCGTTTTCCAGCTTGGCCACCAGAACAGGCAGACAGAAAGCTACTTCAGGGCCAGGGAGGCCTTCAACAAGGGAGTGTTGGGCAAAGTCACCCTGGTGGAAGTCACCACCAACCGGAATGACCCCAATGGCGCCTGGGTTTATTCCATCGATAAAGAGGCAGGCAGCCACAACATCGACTGGGAGCAGTTCATCGGGCCGGCACCCTGGCATGAGTTCAGCCTCGAAAGATTCTTCAGGTGGAGATGCTGGTGGGATTACAGCACAGGGCTCTCAGGCGACCTTTTCACCCATGAATACGATGCCATGAACCAGATTCTGGGCCTGGGGATACCCCATTCCGCCATGGCCTCAGGAGGTATTTACTTCTTTAAGGACGGGAGGACCGTGCCCGACATCCTGCAACAGGTGTTTGAATACCCTGAACGGGATATGACCCTGGTTTACAGCGCTTCCCTCGCCAGCAATAAGATGAGGGGCCGGATGATCATGGGACATGATGCCTGGATGGAGGTCGATTCAAACCTGAGAATTTATGCCGATCCCAACTCCACCCAATATGCTGAAAAAATAAGGGAAGGGATCATTGACCCCGCTTTGCCTTTGTTTTCGTACACCTCGGGGGCAAAACATGTGGATGCCATCACCTCTCCCACCGAACAGTATTTTGCCGGCAGGGGTCTGCTTTACACCTTCAGGGGCGACAAGAGGTACGACACAACGCATCTTCACATCCGCGACTGGCTCGACTGCATCAGGGGGGGCGGAATGCCCCAGTGCAATATTGATGCAGGATTTGAAGAAGCCATCACCGCTCACATGGGCACCCTCTCCTATCTCCAAAACAGAAAAGTCTACTGGGATGATAATTTGAAAAAAATTGTTTAAATTCGGGAAAAAAATGAAAGACTGTTTAAATATTTTACAGTATTTTGATTATGAAATCATTAAGCTTTGTGGATTTTTGTGCTTTCGTGTTCCCGCCTGCCAGAGTTCTGCGGCGGGCAGGTTTGTGGCGAGATGTTTTGCCACGAAATCACCAACCTGCCTGCCCATCCTTTGGCCGGTGGGCGGCAGGCAGGAACACAAAATTCCTCGAAATAATCAGTTTTGCAAAGGACAGGAAATAATCATTTTGTGAACTGAAATTAAAACAGTCTGTAATGTTATAATTTTTCTTTTATATGATGAACCGAAGAAAATTCCTTGCACGCACCTCTGCAGCAGCGGCCGCCGGCCTGATCCTGCCGAAACTCTCCTTCGCCTTTCCAAAGGAAAGCACCATCGGAATACAACTCTATTCATTGAGAGAAATGATCAAAGATGACTTTCGCGGAACCCTTGAAATGCTTTCCGGAACAGGATACAACGCCGTGGAGGCAGCCGGGTATCACGACAGGATGTTTTACGGATACCCACCCTCCGACTACCGGAAAATATGCGACGACCTGGGTCTGAAACCCCTGAGCAGTCATTCCGTTTTATCGGCTGACGATGCCGGGTATGCCGCTGAGGATGCCCTTAATGCAGGCATGTCGTATATCGTGATCCCTTCCGTCCCCTCTGAAAAAAGACTCAACGCCGGCAGCTATGAAAAACTTGCGGATGAATTCAATCGGGCCGGCGAAATATGCAAAAACGCAGGGATAAAAATGGGATACCATAACCATGCTTTTGAATTTGAAGAAATGGACGGACAGATCCCCTATGACATCCTGCTTCAGAATACTGATGCCGGCCTCTGTTTCATGCAGGCCGACGTTTTCTGGATGACCTACGGAGGAGCCGACCCGCTGGACTACTTCAACCGCTTTCCCGGCAGGTTCGAATTGTGGCACGTCAAAGACATGAAAGACGATGCCGGCAAAAAATGCACTGAAATCGGAAGCGGCATCATCGACTTCCCGGCGCTCTTCAGGGAACGTGAAAAATCGGGAATGAAATATTATTTTGTTGAACAGGAGAAGTTTGAGATGGACCCCGCAAAAAGTGTGGCCATCAGCCTGAATTATCTTAAATCCATCACAGAAGGCAAGCCGGTAAAATGACACAGGGATTGGTTGTTTGTAATTTGTAAGATGAACAACAAGGCAATGAAATGATTACTAAAGAAAAAGCAAATAAAAAAATTCAGGATTTAGTGATTCGCTTCAGAGATCAGATTGATTCCTATAAACTGACAGATTACAACGAAACACTTACACGGAGAGATTTTATCGATCCATTCTTCAAGGCGCTGGGTTGGGATATGGACAATTCGCAGGGGTACGCTGAAGCTTACAGGGAAGTTATTCACGAGGACAGGGTTAAAGTCGGTAAAACAACCAAAGCTCCTGATTATTCATTCAGGTTATCCGGAGGTAAAAGATTGTTTTTTGTGGAAGCTAAAAAACCCAGTGTTACCATAAAAGGAGATATAACAGCGGCATATCAAATCAGAAGATACGGCTGGAGTGCAAAATTACCCATCAGTATTATTACCGATTTTGAGGAACTTGCTGTTTATGATTGTACAAAAAAGCCAAACCCAAATGATAAAACCGGGGTTGCACGGATTAAATATCTCAGTTTCAAAGACTACCTTAACGAATTTGAATATTTATGGCATACATTCTCGAAAGAAAGTGTACTAAAGGGAAGTTTTGATCAATATGTAAAAAACGATACGGTTAAAAGAGGAACCACTACGGTTGACAAAGAATTTTTAAATTCACTGGATCAATGGAGAACTTATCTGGCTGTCACGATAAGCTTAAAAAACAAATGCCTCGACGAAGATGAAATCAATTATGCCGTTCAATTGACCATTGACAGGTTAATATTTTTAAGGATTGCCGAAGACAGGGGAGTTGAGCCATACGCACAACTTAAAAACGGGGTGAATCAAAAAGGAGAATCATGGCAAAACTTATTCGGCATTTTCAAAAAAGCGGATGAAAAGTACAATTCAGGGCTGTTTGATTTTAAAAAAGATATCATTTCGGAGAAACTGCAAATTGATAATAAGGTGCTTAAAACCATTGTCAATGAAATGTATTACCCTGAAAGCCCTTATGAATTTTCAGTTTTTCCGGTTGAGATTCTTGGAAGTGCTTACGAACAGTTTCTTGGAAAGACAATCAGGATTACACCCGCCCATCAGGCAATAATCGAACAAAAACCGGAAGTCCGTAAAGCAGGTGGAGTCTATTACACACCTCAATATATTGTCGATTACATTGTAAAAAAAACAATGGGTGAGTTGATGGATGGAAAAACCCCCAAACAGATTGAAAAAATCAAAATTGTTGATCCTGCTTGCGGTAGCGGTAGTTTCTTAATGGGCGCCTACCAGTTTATTCTGGATTATCATAAAATTTTCTATGCACAAAACAGCACAAAAACGGGCAAAAAAGAGAGCCCGCTGACACCTGAAGGAAACCTGACCTCCGCTGAGAAAAAAAGAATTCTGCTGAATAATATTTATGGCGTTGACATTGACGATAATGCAGTAGAAGTTACCAAACTGAGCTTGTTGCTTAAATGTTTGGAAGGGGAAACTGAAACAAGTATTGCACAACAGCAAAAATTATGGCACGAACGTGTTTTGCCTACCCTCGACAACAATATCAAAAGCGGAAACAGCCTGATTGATATTGATTTTTATTCGGGTGAACTGGATTTTGGGGAAGAAAAAAAAATTAAACCGTTCAACTGGCAAAGGGCTTTCCCGGAAGTGTTTAAAACAAAAAAAACCGGGAGGCATGATGAGATCAAACAGCACAACAGAAAAGTGATAAAACAGTGGAACGAATCGGTAGAAAAAGCAAAAGATTTGATCTCTAAATTTGAGGGAAATGTAATTGAACCCATGATACAATACGGAGAACAGGGTGGATTTGATGTTGTCATTGGTAATCCTCCCTACATCATGTTACAAAATCTTGAGACCAGAGAAATTTTTGATTATGCTTTAAGAAAATATCAATCAGCGAGATATAAAATTGACACCTACCAGTTATTTACAGAACAGGCAATAAAACTTTTAAAAACCGGAGGAAAATTGGGCTTCATTACTCCCAATTCATTCCTTAAAAATATTCACTCAGAACCTTTGCGTAAATTTATTCTTGACAATACCGCAATCAGGGAGATTCTTTTATTCAACTATCCTGTTTTTGCTGCAGCC
This sequence comes from Bacteroidales bacterium, assembly GCA_016927695.1. Lineage (GTDB taxonomy): Bacteria > Bacteroidota > Bacteroidia > Bacteroidales > JAFGHD01 > JAFGHD01. Next base: position 3,762 of record JAFGME010000040.1, on the reverse strand, counting down.
AGTGTTGACACATGCATTTTTGTTTTGGAAAAGGGGGAGAAAGCCATGCATGCTGAACTTGATGTAAATGTTTCCGATGCTGTTTTCGAAGTCAGAAACATTTCAGGCATTAAGCAATCCACATTTGCACACAGCAAACATACAGACTTTAACCTGCTCATTTCCGATTCCGATTCAAAAGTGCTCAATAAGATCTTAAAATGTTCAAAAACGCTTGGAGAATTTTGCCGGGCATACTTTGGCATTCAAACCTTCAACAGAAGTGTATTTGTTTCAAACATAAAAAAGGACAACCATTTTGAGCCGGTTATCGATGGCGGAAATATTCAACGATATAACCTGAAACCACCGTGTGAGTATGTAAATTATATTCAAACTGCAATAAAAAGCGGGGGCAATGAGTCGGTTTACCGTCAGGACAGGATTTGCATCAGGCAAATCGGACATACACCGGTGGCAACATTTGTTCCTGCCGGAATTTTTACACTCAACACCGTTTACAATGTGTATCTGAAAGATAAAAGTTCCATCTCTCTTAAATTTCTTTTAGGAATTGTTAATTCAAATGTATCCGGATATATATGGAAAAAGACCCATTCTGACAGGAAAAAGACATTCCCGAAATTAAAAAAAGAAGCTATCCTTTCCATACCGGTTCCGGATATCCCGGAAAAGAATATCGATCTTTATGATGAAATTGTAAGGTTAGTTGATGGTCTGTTGCATCTTAATTCAGAAAAAGCAGTAATAAAACTGCCCGCCGGACTTTCTGCGGTTGAAAGCAAAATTGATTATTGCGAAACCCGCATAAACGAACTGGTTTATAAACTTTATAATTTGAATGAGGAAGAAATTAAACTTATTGAAACATAATACATTAATAACCCCATGAAAAAAACAATCCGGACCGGGATCGTAGGATTTGGCTTGTCAGGAAAGGTCTTCCATGCCCCTTTCCTTCATGTCCATCCCGGTTTCAACCTTACAAAAATCGTGGAACGCCATACCGGCGAATCCAAAAAACTGTATCCATACTCAAAGACCGTAAAAAGCTTTGAGGAGTTACTGAACGATGATGAATTACGGCTTGTGGTGATATGCACGCCCAATACCCTGCATTTCCCTATGGTGAGAGAAAGCCTCATGGCCGGAAAGGATGTGGTGGTGGAAAAACCCTTCACCCCCTCTTCTGCTGAAGCAGACGAGCTGATCGCGCTGGCGGAAAAAAAAGGCCTTCATATTTTTGTGTATCACAACCGCAGATGGGACGGGGATTTCCTCACCCTCCGAAAGATCAGGGAAACAGGGATATTGGGAGAGATCAAAGAGTTTGAATCCCATTTCGACCGGTTCAGGCCCGAAGTGAATGTCAACTCATGGAGGGAAAAAGACCTGCCCGGAAGCGGGGTCCTCTATGACCTCGGATCGCATCTGATCGATCAGGCGATGACGCTTTTCGGTCTGCCCCTCTCCCTTGCAGCTACTATCGAAAAGCAGAGGAAAAACAGTGTGTCGGACGACTATTTCAGGATCAGGATGATGTATAAAAACAAGGAGGTGATCCTGACCGCAGGCATGCTGGTGGATCATCCCGTACCGAAATACATCGTGCATGGCGCCCTGGGCTCTTTCCTGAAATATGGGATGGATCCCCAGGAAGAAGCCCTTAAAAAAGGCTTGCTGCCCGACACCAAACACTGGGGCGCTGAAGACCCCGGCAAGTGGGGGATGATCACCTTCGATTACGATTGTCTGGGAATTACCGGCAGTATTGAAACCGAACACGGATGCTACCAGGAGTTTTACAATAATGTTTACCGGGTTTTGATACGTGGAGAAGAGATGGCCGTGAAGCCCCGTGAGGCCCGCAATGTGATCAGGGCGATAGAACTGGCTTATGAGAGTAACCGCAGCGGGCGCGAAACTGAATTCATTGTCTGAAGCAAAATTGAATAATTATCAGAAAAAACACATCATAATGAAAAAAGAGGAAAACAACGACATCAGCCGCAGGAAATTCATCACACGAATGGCCACGGCAACGGCGGGTTTCACCATCCTGCCAAGTTTTGTAATCAGCGGCCTGGGCCACAAAGTACCCAGTGACAGGCTGAACATCGCAGGAATAGGCGTCGGAGGCGTGGGCAGCACCAATGTTCTGAATTGTTCGGAAGAAAACATCGTGGCTTTATGCGATGTGGACTGGGATTATGCAGCCGAAACCTTTAACCTGTATCCCGGCGCCAGGAAATACAAGGACTACAGAAAGATGTTTGACGAGATGAAGGATTCCATTGATGCGGTGATCGTGGCCACCCCCGACCACACCCATGCCTGCATTGCCGCCGCTGCAATCCGTGCCGGAAAGCATGTGTATGTGCAGAAACCACTCACCCACTCTGTGTACGAGTCGAGGGTGCTGAGGCAGCTTGCCTCTGAATACAAAGTGGCCACACAGATGGGCAACCAGGGCAATTCAGGCGACGGCATCCGGAAGACCTGCGAATGGATCTGGGACGGCGCCATCGGCGACATTGCCGAAGTGCACGCCTGGACCAACAGGCCCATCTGGCCGCAGGGGCTGATGAGGCCTGCCGAAACCCCTTCCGTGCCCCCTACCCTTGACTGGGACCTGTTCATCGGGCCGGCGCCCTGGAGACCCTACCTCCCCTCCTATACCCCCTGGAACTGGCGCGCATGGTGGGACTTCGGCACCGGAGCGTTGGGCGACATGGCCTGCCATATCCTCGATCCCGCCTTCCAGGCCCTTAAATTGGGCTCGCCCCTGACCCTGGAGGCCAGATCTACCCAGGTGAACACCGAAAGCGCCCCCTTCTCGGAGATCGTCCATTATGAATTCCCCGACAGAGGTTCGACAGGCAACATCAATCTGCCCCCGGTAAAACTCACCTGGTACGACGGCGGCCTGCTGCCCCCCCGCCCCGCTGAACTCAGAGACGGTCAGATCATGGGCGACCAGAGCGGCGGCGTGCTGTTTGTGGGTACCAAAGGCAAGCTCATGACCGGATGCTACGGCAGAAACCCCATCCTTCTTCCGGTAGAACTCTCCAACGAATACAAACGCCCCGAACCCTCACTCCGCAGAATCGATAAAGCCATGGAAGGCGGACACGAAAAAGACTGGATCAGGGCCTGCAAGGAAAGCCCCGGCAGTCGCCTGGAAGCCTCATCCAACTTCAATTATTCAGGCCCCCTTAACGAAATGGTCGTCATCGGTAACCTGGCCGTCAGGCTGCAGGACCTGAAACGGAAACTGAAATGGGACGCCGAAAATATGAAAATCACCAACATCTCCGCAGAGGATGAGATCAGGGTGGTGACCACCGATAAATTCAGCGTCATCAACGGACACCCCCATTTCGACACAGAATATGCCACCATCAGGGCAAAACCGGCAGCGGAGGAATACATCAGGCATACCTACCGGTCAGGGTGGGAGCTGTAAACCGTTTGAATCATTCACATACTTAAAATATATCAAAATGAAAAAAATAACCGGTTTTTTTGCCATTGCACTCATTGTTACCATCGTGTTTTCCTGCGCCCCGGGAGAAAAACAGAAAGAAGGGGCCGTAAGCCGGGAGGAAAAACCTGAGGAAATCCTTCCCAACCGGCTCACCAAACAGGAACTGAGCGAAGGCTGGTTTCTCCTTTTCGACGGACAATCCACCTCCTTCTGGAGAGGTTACAATCAGGAATCCTTTCCCAAAAAAGGATGGACTGTGGAAGACGGCGCCCTCC
>JAFGME010000271.1 GCA_016927695.1 Bacteroidales bacterium | reverse complement strand
GTCAGGAAGTCGGGCACGATGCCTTCCACCGAATCGGTGACAAACACCTGGTTGCTATACAACTGGATCTTGTCACGCTGCACTTCGAGTGTCCTTTTCACCTTGGGGAAATAAAGAATCCCGGTAAGCCTGAAGGGGTAATCCACGTTGAGATGTATATGAAACAGGGGATCCTCGAAATTCATCGGGTAAAGTTCCCTGTAAAAGTTAATGTAATCTTCATCCTTAAGGTCAACAGGCTTTTTTGTCCAGGCCGGGTTCACATTGTTTATGATCCGCGGTTTTTCGACTGTGGTGTACTCATCGTTTCCATCCTTGTCTTTTTTACCGGATTTTTCTGACACCTTTTCGGCGCCGAACTGTATGGGCACAGGCAGGAATTTGCTGTATTTGCGCAATATTTCAAGCACCCTGTGTTCCTCCAGGAACTCTTCCGAATCCCCGGCAATGTGGAGGATGATTTCGGTGCCCCTTTCGGTACGGTCCGAATCCGACATCTCATATTCAGGGCTGCCGTCACATTCCCACCTGACCGCTTTGTTTGGTCCCCCTTTTTTGTATGTTTTGGTATGGATCTCTACTTTGGAGGAAACCATGAAGGAAGAATAGAATCCCAGCCCGAAATGACCTATCAGGGCATTTTTGTCTTCTTCCGATTTTCCTTTGTATTTCTTAATGAATTCTTCGGCGCTGCTGAAAGCGATCTGGTTGATATATTTATCGACTTCTTCGGCAGTCATACCTATGCCTCTGTCAGTAACGCTGAGGGTCTTTTTCTTTTTGTCAACTTTAACATGAATGGTCAGATCCCCCATTTCATCCTTGTATTTACCAAGGGAAGCAAGGGTTTTTAATTTCTGGGTTGCATCCACGGCATTTGATACCAGTTCCCTGAGAAAAATCTCATGATCGGAGTAGAGGAACTTTTTGATGATGGGAAAAATATTTTCCGTCTGTACGTTGATCTTACCTTTTTGCATTTCCATTCTTTATGAATTTTATTATTCCGGGTTGCGCGGCTCAAAGGGTATGCCAACAGAATTTAAATGACAAAATGACCGCATCAGAAGTCAGGTTGATTTTGAATTCATGCAATAAAGTTATAAATTTGCCTGAAATTAATACATGAGGTAATGAAAACATATCCCATCACACTCTACATTTCCTGTATCACCCTTCTGTTATCGGTGGCCTGTGGCAGGGGCGGATCTGAAGCGGCAAGGGAAAACGAACAAACCGCTGTGGATAAAACGGCAACTTCGGGTTCGGAAGCCTTAGAGGCCCAACTGGCATTGGGAGCCAGGATATACAGGGAAAAATGCATCGTCTGTCACCAACCCGACGGCAAGGGAGTGGAAGGCGCTTTCCCGCCATTGGCCAACTCAGACTATCTGCAGGCCGATCCGGTAAGAGGCGTTGCCCAGACCCTGAACGGCTCCAACGAAGAGATGACAGTGAACGGCATAACCTACCACAGGGCCATGGAACCCCAGCTGTCAGAAAAAGAAGAAGCGCTTGCAGTGATTAACTATGTGCTGAAACAACTCAACGGTTACCCTGCCGAAAAGCTGCTTACTATGGAGGATATCGTTAACATTGAGATCAAACATACAACTACAAAATAATACAATGAAAAAAGGAAAAATTACCATTCTTACATTCACGTTTGTCCTGATGCTCTGCGGCTGCAACCAGGTGCAGGAAAGCATTAAAACCGCCGGAGAGACCGAAAATGCACTGGGTTATTACGGTGAGATAATCACCCCGGAAGGAGCTGTTCCGGTTTCCCGGCTCATTGCACTGCTCCAAACGGAAGACTCGGTGTGGGTAAAAGTCGAAGGCAACATTGCAGCCAGTTGCAAACATTCGGGCTGCTGGATGGATCTTGATATGGGAGAGGGAAAGGCGCTGAATGTTATATTTATAGATGAATCCTTCACCATACCCCTGGATTCACAAGGCAAACATGCCATCGCTGAAGGTTATGCCAAAAAGGAAATCATCCCGGTGGAATTGCTGAAGCGCTATGCCGAAGATGAAGGCTTGATGCAGGAAGAGATTGATGCCATTACAGAGCCTGAGGCAAAATATGTTTTTGTAGCCAGAGGGGTGTTTATCAGGTAACGCGCAGCAGTTTCCTGCAAAATCAGATTTTTGAGTGCGGAAGCTACTTCCATCACGGGTGAATCCCAATTGAACCGGCAAAACACCGAAGGGCATTCCTGAACAGCACTGCCAGCACCACAGGCATCAGCCCGCCCGGGCAGGAGGCAATTATTCCGGCCACTCCCTCAACATCTTCGGGCAATACCCCTCCGCGAATGACAGGAAGGATAACTCCCGGGTTTTTTTTGGATACGATTTCCTTTACCAGGTTGGAATACACATCCACAATACAAACACCCTGCTTCAACCATGAAGGCTGAACGAATCCCGGTCGTTTTGAGATCACAAAAAGGAAATCGGCCCTTCTGCAATGTTCCCGGAGATGTGAGGAGCCTGATGATACGAATGTGGCTGTGCAGTTACGGGGAACTACCTGTAAGCATGCAGTTCGTATGACCATATTGGTAAACGGCCTTTCAAAAAACTCATCGTCGGCCAGAAAAACGAACTCCGAATCAGCGGGCGCCTCCGGATAACCTGCATCCCGGAACAATTCGGTCAGCGATGTGGGTAAAACCATCGGACATCTTATTTTTTCATGGTCTCCGGCAAGTATGGCAGCAAGGTTTTCCGGATGAAACCCTTCCACTTCCTTTTCGGGATGTATCCTGCCAATGGTTCGTATGGCATCCAGATGAACCGGAACGGGCTGAAGAAGTACAACTGCATGGATATCCTGATCTTCATTGAGATTATCAATAAGTCTGAAAAGTTCCTGCTCAGCAATATCTGCAGGTCGTGTTTCAGTCTTTACGAAGAATCCCAACTGATGGGCAGCCTGCTCGTGAAGGGCAATGGTGTACTTCATGAGGGGCTCAAAACCTGTGATGGCAACAAAGGCGATGCCGGGTCTTTTACCGGATTTTCTTTTCAGGGCTTCCAACTCACCGGCAATTTCTGCGAAAATTCTGTCCTTTAATGGACTTCCGTACAAAATCTGTGTTTTCATATTGACCTCATTTTAAAATTATGTTACAAAATTATTCCCGGCCAAAGGCTGATGAAAACGGATTTGCGCAACGCTCCATTACACAAGGGAGCAAATCAGCGTGAGCGTCGTAAAAATGTGTGCTGGAGAATGTTAATTTGCAGTTTTCACAAGTCCTCCATTCCCTTCGGTCAGAATTGATGAATTACAGAATAGAAAAACCCCACATTTGTGTTTTGTAATTATTATGAGCATTATCCAACTGAGAGCCACGGGCAGCAGTGAACGGATCACCTCTGTTGACATCCTTCGGGGCTTTGCCCTTTTTGGAATTGCCCTTGTAAACGTCTTCGGGTTTAACGCTTCCTTTTTCGATTTCGGTGGCTTTTACAGCCGGTTGCCTGACCCTGAAGAATCAAAATTTTACCGCCTGATGATATCTCTGTGCGCAGATAAATTCATTTTCCTGTACAGTTTTCTTTTCGGGTATGGTTTCTTTCTGCAATTTGAGAAATTCAGGGCTGAAAAGACTTGGTTTTCTGATTTTTACAAAAGGAGGCTCCTGTTTCTTGCCTTATTTGGCCTGATGCACATTGTGTTTTTGTGGGCGGGCGATATCCTTCTGCTTTATGCCCTGGCTGGAACATTGCTTTTTCTGATAAGGAATCTCAAATCCGGTCCGCTGCTGGGCCTTGGGATCTTTTTCTACTTTTTCATCGGTTTTTGGCTCATGGCAGCAAGCAGGTTACCCCTTCCCGACGCTTTGTCATCCACATGCACTGACTGCCTCAGCGATGCACAGGAAATTTATCCGGCCGGAGGCTTTTTTGACTGCCTTTTACTCCGCCTGAAGGAATACCTGGCATTCAGGAACATCAACCTCTTCTATTACCTGCCTAAGATCATGGGAGTGTTTATTTTCGGGTTTATGGCAGGCCGGTTAAAAATTCATCAAAAGGTAAAGAAAAATCCGGTGAAATCCCTTATTGTCACCTCTTTGACCGGAATAGCGGCTGCACTGCTTTATTTTTATTATGAAACCCTGATTTTCCTGCTTATCCCTGAGGGAAACCCCTTGCTGAATGCCATGTACATGACGGCGTATGAGTTCACCAACCTCTTCATGGCAGGTTTTTATATCCTTCTGGTCCTCTGGATGGCATCCGTTCCTTTCACCGGAAGGCTTCTAATTGTGTTTGCCTGGCCAGGCCGTTTGTCGCTCACCAATTATATTGTACAATCGGTAGCCTTTTCAGTGATTATGTACGGCTGGGGATTCGGGAAATTCGGCATGCAAACACCCACGGTTTTCATCTGGTACCCCGTCATCATTTTTGGATTCCAGGCGCTTTTCAGTTACCTCTGGCTGAAAAGATTTAGCCAGGGACCGCTGGAAATGCTGTGGCGTTGGTTATCGTACAGGAATTAAACTGTTATTCCCGCCTGCCGGGTTGGCGGTAAGTTTTTATTGCCGGTTTCGGATATCTTCCGACGCACAAGCAAGAGTTTTGCAGCCCTGCCCTGCAACCGTCCCGGCTCTGAGAATGCCATTTTCATTTTTAAATTTTGTTTTAAAAATCTGTGAATTTTGTAACATTTTTCAAAAATTATGTAACAAAAAATTCACTAAAAAATCGAACTTTTGTAAAATTTTAGAAAAACTAAATGACTATAATATCGGTTGGTATTACCATAACAGCAATCACAATGTTTAAATGAAAAAGGCAGAGCATAAAACTTCCAATATTTATCTTTCTAAGTCTCCAACTGGAATTCAGGGGTTTGATGAAATAACTGCCGGGGGATTACCTACGGGCAGACCAACACTGGTCTGCGGTGGCGCAGGTTGCGGAAAAACGCTTTTTGGAATAGAGTTTCTTGTACGCGGCGCAACTCAGTTTGACGAACCGGGGGTATTTATGTCATTCGAAGAAACCAATGAAGAATTAATCATTAATGTTGCTTCACTTGGTTTTGATCTGAAAGATCTTATAAAAAATAAAAAAATTGCACTTGACCATGTGCATGTTGAACGCAGTGAAATAGAAGAAACCGGAGAATACGATTTAGAAGCATTGTTTATTCGCCTCGGTTATGCAATTGATTCAATAGGGGCAAAGCGTGTTGTATTGGACACGATAGAATCGCTTTTTGCAGGATTGCCAAACCAATTGATCCTACGCGCCGAACTGCGGCGTTTATTTCGCTGGCTCAAAGATAAAGGTGTTACTGCAATAATAACAGGCGAACGTGGTGATGAAACATTAACCAGGCAAGGGTTGGAAGAATATGTTTCAGACTGTGTTATTATGCTCGACCATCGGGTAAACTTCCAAACTTCTACACGTCGGTTACGGGTTGTTAAGTATCGCGGTTCAGTTCACGGTTCCAATGAGTATCCATTTCTGATTGACGAAACCGGTTTTTCAGTATTACCGGTGACTTCTTTAGGATTGGAACATATTGTATCAAATGAAAGAATCTCAAGTGGGATAAAAGCGCTTGATGAAATGCTTGAAGGAAAAGGTTATTACCGGGGTAGTACTGTACTTGTTTCCGGTACCGCCGGAATAGGAAAAACCAGTACAGCGGCTCACTTTGCTGAGGCTGCATGTAAAAGGGGAGAACGTGTTCTCTATTTCTGTTTCGAAGAGTCTCCAAACCAGCTCATGCGCAATATGCTTTCGATCGGCATAAAATTAGAGCACTGGGTGAAGAAAGGATTATTGCAATTTCATGCAACCCGTCCTACGCTTTATGGTTTGGAAATGCATCTTGCCGTAACTCACAAAATTGTAAATGAATACAAACCTGATATTGTAATTCTCGATCCGATAAACACTTTCGAGATTGGCGATAAGGAGTTTGAAATAAAACCCTTATTGATGCGCATTGTCGATTTTCTTAAGGTGAACCAGATTACAGCATTGTTTACCAGTCTTACTTCATCTGAATGCAGCATAGAGAGTTCTGATGTTGGAATATCATCCCTGATAGATACCTGGCTATTACTGCGTGATATAGAGCTAAACGGCGAACGAAACAGGGGTATGTATGTTCTGAAATCGCGCGGGATGGCCAATTCTAACCAGATTCGTGAATTTGTATTAACCAACCACGGTGTGGAATTGCGCGATATTTATGTTGGTGCAAGCGGAGTTTTAACCGGTTCAGCCAGAAAAGCGCAGGAAGCCCTTGAAAAATCAGAAGTTTTGACGCGTAAGCATGATATAGAATTAAAAAAACGTGAAATAGCGCGAAAAAGAAGGGCACTGGAATCAAAGATTGCAGCTATGCTTGCTGATTTTGGGTCGGAAGAATCTGAAGCTATCAAAATCATAGAAGAAGAACAGGAAATGATTAAAAGACTCGAACAGGATAAAATGGAAATGGCATTAAGCAGGAAAGATAAAATTGTAAAAATTGCAGCAAAGAACCTGAAATAATTATTTAACAGAATGTTATATGAAGCAACTTGAAGTGAATTCAGATAAAAGAACCAGAGAAAAACCGAAAAGAGGAGCACATGACCAGTGGGTCCTTCGTTTATATGTTGCAGGTCAAACGCCAAAAGCCCTGACCGCATTTGCAAATCTGAATAAAATATGTGAAGAACAATTGATGGGTCAATACTCGATTGAAGTGATTGACCTTTTGAAAAATCCACAATTGGGAGCCGATGATCAGATTTTTGCCCTGCCAACATTGGTAAGAAAATTGCCGGTACCTGTTCGTAAGATAATCGGTGACCTGTCAAATACAGAGCGCGTTCTTATCGGATTGGATTTATTGCCAGTTTAGCTGATTTGTAAATAAAACAATTGCCAGAAGCAATTATGAAAGAGAAAAAAGCAAAAGTAAAAAGCACGCCCGATGATCTTGAACTGACAATTGCTAATCAGGGCAGGGATAAATATATATTGCGTTTATACATTACCGGTTCAACGAGCCGGTCAATCCTGGCCATAACAAACCTCAAGAAGATTTGCGAAGAATATCTTGAAGGGAGATATGAGCTTAAAGTAATAGACCTGTATCAACAACCAGATTTAGCAAAAGGTGAGCAGATCATTGCAGCGCCAACGCTGATTAAGAAGATACCGCTTCCGTTCCGGCGTATTATTGGCGATATGTCAGACAAGGAAAAAGTGCTTTTGGGATTGGACCTGAGAGAGCTGAAAAATAAAAAAAATTCCCGGTAATCTTTATACATTATTATTCATGATTAAAAATGATTAAAACAAAAGAGCAACTCATTATGGAGAATCAGGCATTACGCTCCCGTCTGAATGAAATGGAAGAGGCGCTTGATGCAATCCGAAACGGAGAAGTGGATGCGATTATGGTTTATGGCAATAAAGGAGAACAGGTCTATTCTGTCAGCTCTGCTGAAACACCCTACCGTACTTTTATAGAGGAAATGAGCGAAGGAGCAGTTACTCTTACGAAAGAGGGTACAATTCTCTATTGCAATCAGAGATTTGCTGAAATTATACAGTCTCCCTATGAAAAGGTCATTGGCTCATCCATTAAAAGTTTCATCACGCCAAATGATAAATCAAAATTAGATTCCTTTCTGGCTCAACTGACTTATGAAAAGCATGATGTTTTAATTGTATCCCTGACCAATACATTATATCTCAGACTGTCGATTCACCTTTTGCCGCCATATCTGCAGGGTGATAATTACATACTTATTGCAACTGATATTTCAGACTTGAAAAAAAGAGAATATGAACTTATTGAAATAATTGGTAAGTTGGAAAATCACATAAAAGCATTGCGGGCATTGCGCATCTATAATATTTGTGATACTTTGGATGCTGTAGGAAGAAAAAATAAATTAGAGACTGCAAATAATAAACTGTATAAAGAAATCCTAAAACTTAATCGTTTAGTAGTAAAATTAAAGCAGAAGCAAAAAAAGGACACTATCCAATAAGCTCTTCCGCTTCGGTCAGGATTTTCCTGAAGCGGTAACTGCTGATTCCGGCTTTTTCGAGGTGTTCCGCTTTCAGATGCCGGCAAAGTACGATATCCATGGCAAGAATTTCCTGTTTTTCTTTTGTTGTCAACTCATTGAGGGCTGTAACGGGATGGAGTCCGGAAATATCGATTCTTTCCCTCAGGCTGCCCTGTGAAGGGTAATCCCAGGAGATGAGCTGAAGTCCGGCACATTTCCCGTAGCTGATGGCATCTTCAGTGAAACGGGTATTCGTGACAATCCATCCCTGGTGAAAGCGGGTATCCGAATCCGGCTGTTTGTTCCATTGCTTTTCAATGTCGAGAAACCTGGAGTGGATATAAAGGGAAACCTTTACATCGCTCTTTCGTCCGGGGTCGGTATGAAATTTACATTCGATCATGAACCTGCGGTTGTCCTTTTCGGCCACCACATCCACCTCATGCTCCACACAATGGCCCTTCACCCTTTTGCCCACTTCTACTTCATAACCCTGGTACTTTAACAGTTCTCCCACAAAACGTTCGAAGGGATAACCTGTGGGCCCCAGGTCGAAAATGGCTTTCTTCAGCCGGTATTTTCCGGCAGCATGAACCGACTTTTTTTTCAAAACAGCGTAAGCCATCTGATAAAGCCTGTGGGTTGAAATTCCCTGCACCAGCCTGCTTCTGATTTCATTCACCACAGCCTCAACATCCTGCTCAGCGGCTCCTGAGCGTTCAAGCGACAGGCGAAGCTTGTCCAGATCAAACGGCACAACCTCCCCGGATCTTTTCCGGATCATCAACTCATTTTTTTCCCTTTTATCATCCATATTTTCTTAATCTGCTAAAATAGTTTAAAACGCTTTGCTTTTTCCTTTTGCTTTTCAGATATCAAATATCAGCATTTTATTTTTTATGACTGGATTTATTCTCCGAGATTCGTTCCTGATGCTTCCGTTTTCCGTTCTTCCCTTTTGCCGCTGTGATCAGATATGTTACTTTTGCAAAATGGTTTATCCCGACAATTTCGATGAAAAAACCGGATTTGACAGGGTCAGGCAGATGCTGGCAGGCAATTGCATTGCTGCTCCCGGGAAAAAAATTGTGGCTGAAACCGGATTTCTGACCGATCTGAATGAAATTAACCGCCTGCTCAGCCAGACACAGGAGATGCTCGGGATTATGATCCATGGAGCCGGATTTCAGCTTTCTGAATATTCCGATCTTTCAGAAGAACTTATCAGGGTAAAGACAGAGGGTACTTACCTCGACCAGGAAAACCTGGCATCCCTCCGTTCGATGCTGGCTATGGCACGCGATTGCGGCTCTTTTCTGCAATCGGATACCGCAAAATATCCTGAACTGATGCAATTATGGTTCAAAGTGGAGCTGGATTTCAGTCTGATTCAAAAAACCGATGAGATACTTGACCAAAAAGGCAGGATCAGGGACAATGCTTCCAACGGGCTTAAAAAGATACGTAAAGATCTTTCGTCCCTGCAGAAATCGGTGGAAAACAGGATACAGCACCACCTCCGGATGGCCAGGAAGGAAGGATGGGTAAGCCAGGACACTGAAATTGCCGTCAGATACGGAAGAATGGTCATCCCTGTGCCGGCAGCCCATAAGCGACAGATCAGGGGTTTTATCCACGATGAATCCGCCACGGGGCAAACGGTATACATAGAGCCTGAGGAGGTGTTCGAAACCAACAATAACATCAGGGAACTGGAAAATGCCGAAAGAAGGGAAATCGTCAGAATACTGAAAGATTTCACATCCGGCCATATACGGCCGTTTATAAATGAAATCAAAAGCGCTGCCCGTTTCATCGCAACGCTTGACTTTATAAGAGCCAAAGCCCTTTTTGCACGGGAAATTGGTGCAAAATGGCCGAAAATGACCGGTTCACCGCTTATCGCATGGAAAAACGCCCTGCATCCCTTGCTGTACTTAAGCCACAGAAAACAGGGGAAAAAAGTGGTGGCACAAAACATTGAACTGAATAAAAACCAAAGGATACTGGTGATCTCCGGACCCAACGCAGGAGGGAAATCGGTTTGCCTTAAAACAGCAGCGCTTCTCCAGTATATGCTGCAGTGCGGTTTGCTTATCCCGGTTTCGGAAGGATCGGAAGCAGGCGTTTTTGATCAGATATTCATTGATATCGGCGATGAACAATCCCTTGAAAATGACCTCAGCACGTATAGTTCCCATCTTCTCAACATGAAGCATTTCGTGAGGCATGCGAACCCCCGCACATTCTTTCTTGTGGATGAATTTGGAACCGGGACAGACCCTCAGCTGGGCGGACCCATTGCCGAAGCAGTACTGGAAGAATTGAATAACAAAGGCGCATTCGGGATGGTCACCACCCACTATTCCAACCTGAAACTGCTGGCCAGGGCAGGAAACGGCATTGTTAACGGCGCCATGCTTTTTGACACGGATAAAATGGAACCCCTCTTTGTCCTGAAAACAGGCAAACCCGGCAGCTCTTTTGCCTTCGAGATCGCCAGGAAAACAGGGTTCCCGGAGGAAATTCTTCTGAGGGCTGCAGAAAAAACCGGCCGTAAGCAACTCGACTTTGATGAACAGCTTCAACAGTTGGAGGTCGAAAAAAACGAGCTGCAGAAAAAACTGGAAGAATTCACTGTAGCCGACGATTTCCTTGGGGAGATGATTGAAAAATACAAAAAACTCACCGGAGACCTCGAACGCCGCAGGGACAAGATCATTGAAGAAGCCCAAAACGAAGCCCTGAGGCTGGTAGGAGATTCAAACAGGCTCATTGAAAACACCATCCGTGAAATCAGGCAGGAACAGGCGCAAAAGGAAAAAACAAAAGCGCTCAGGCAAAAACTGGAAGAGCATGGCCAAAAGCTCGAAAAACAAAAGGAAAAACGTGAAAGACAGAAACAATTAAAGACAAAAGCTGTCGTGAAAGAACCGGGGCCAATAGAACCTGCCCCGCCCGAACCCATCGCCGCGGGGGATTTTGTTGTCATACCCGACCAGGAAACCGCAGGGCAGGTAGTTAAAATAAAAGAAGAAGATATCTGGATCGCTTTTGGGTCGGTCATACTCAAAACCACCCTGGGAAAATGCACCAGAGTACCGGCTGATGCAGCAAAAAAGAAAACAACAATGTCAGGAACATCTTTTTCCGGTATCCTGGCCGACAGGCTGGCATCCTTTGGATTCTCCATCGATGTCAGGGGCAAAAGGGGCGATGAAGCCACAGAGGAGGTAAAAAAATACATTGAGAGCGCCATGATCCTTAAAATGCCCGAAGTCAGGATTATTCACGGCAAAGGATACGGAATACTGCGCACCCTTGTCCACGACTATCTCAAAACCGTGCCTGAAGTCAGTGAATTCGGCGACGAGCATGTTGAAAGGGGGGGGCACGGCGTCACAGTCGTCAGACTGGAGAAAAAGGCTGCCGGTAATCCGGAATGAGTAGTGATCATTATGCGATTTATTTGGTATCATTTTTGATGATACAATCTCCTAAAAACAAATTTATGGATCTGATTTATGCTTCATGGGGAAACACCGTGGGTCTTGTCGTAGCAGGGGCGCTTATAGCCTATTTTCTTTATAATTTCATCACTACGGGGAAAAAGCTGAACAAACCCGCTTCTCCGAATGTGAAAATATTAACGGACAGCAACTTTGAGGAAACGGTGGGAACAGGGGTCAGCCTGGTGGATTTCTGGGCGGCATGGTGTCAGCCCTGCAGGGTGCAGGGACCGATAGTGGACGAGTTGGCCAATGAAATGCACAGCAAGGCCAACATTTGCAAGCTGAACATTGACGAAAATAAAAAAATTGCAACAAAGCTTGGCATCAGGAGCATTCCGACGATGATGCTTTTCAAAAACGGCAGAATCGCCGGTAAATTTGTCGGGGTGCAATCAAAACATTTCCTGATGAATGAATTGAACAAACAATTGGGATAACCGGTTTGACTAAGAAAAACATTCAGATGAAAAACAGGAACAAAGCAGGGCTTCTGATTATTCTGGCAGGCATTGGGGCAGGGGTTGCAGGCGGATTGATCTATTATTTTGAAATAGGTTGTAATTCAGGAGGTTGCGCTATAACCTCCAATCCCTGGATGAGTGCGTTCACCGGAGGGCTGCTGGGCTATCTGCTGACCGACTCTTTTTTGCCCTTTTTCAGAAAAAAACCGGGTAATTCAGAGACCGGAAAGTAACGCTTTGTCCCTTTGGCTAAGCTTTGACACCACCAGGTCATACGAATCATCTATCCATTTCCTCAGTGATTCAACGGGCACCGTACCATCCATCATCACGGTAATCCAGTGCTTTTTGTTCATGTGGTAACCCGGAACAACAGAGGGGTATTTTTCGCGCAACTCCACTGACTTCCCGGGATCACATTTCAGGTTCACCGAAAAATCATCCTGCGTGTCGGTAAGTGCAAACATTTTCCCTGCAACCTTAAATACCAGGGTAGTATCATCAAATGGTAACGATTCTGACACGCCGGGTTTCTGAAGGCAATAATCCCTGAACTCCTCAATATTCATTGAGTTATTTATTTATTAAAAGTCAAAAATCTTCAGTACAAAAATAATGTTTATTTTTGCGAGGAATATTTTGGACAGTTTTTTTGAAAAATGACAATCCTTCACAACCCATATATAGAATTTATTTTTTTGATTTTTTTTGTATCTTTGATCAACAGATTTAAAGAGCAGATCATCTTTCATCATTATTTCATCAGGTTGTCCTAATAATATCACCATTCATTAAAACCTCGCTTTATGAGTTTAAAGAGAAAAACTGCCGATCTGAAGAAGAGGATGCGGGAAGCGATCAGAGGGGGTGGATCAAAAGCGATAGAAAAACAGAAGGCCATCGGCAAAAAAACTGCCCGTGAGAGAATCCTTTCCATAGTGGATCCAAAATCATTTCATGAATATGATCTTTTCGTTGAACATGCAGGCCGCGATTTTGACATGGACAAGAAATATCTTCCCGGCGATGGAGTGATCACAGGTACGGGCACCATTATGGGCCATCCGGTGTGTATTTATGCCCAGGATTTCACTGTGGCGGGTGGTTCATTGGGATGGGCACATGCCAAAAAGATCATTAAGATCATGGACCATGCGATGAAACTGAAAATACCGCTGATCGGGATCAACGACTCCGGAGGGGCCAGGATTCAGGAGGGTGTGAATGCGCTGGCGGGATACGGTGAAATTTTCTACAGAAATACGCAGGCTTCAGGAGTGATACCGCAAATATCCGTGATTCTGGGGCCCTGCGCCGGGGGAGCGGTATATTCACCCGCCCTCACCGATTTCGTTTTTGTGGTTGACAATGTGTCAAAGATGTTCATCACCGGCCCGGAAGTGATTAAAACAGTGCTTGGTGAGGAGATATCCATGGAAGAGCTGGGAGGGGCAAAAGTTCATGCGGAAATCACGGGAAACGCCCATTTCTTTGCCATGAGTGAGGAGGAATGTTTCAGCCAGATCAAACAACTGATCAGTTTTATCCCCTGGAATAACGAAAGAAAAGCCTCTGCATTTCCCAAAAAGCCTCCCAAGGTCAAGCAGTACGACATAGAGAAAATTATGCCCGCCGACCCCCGTCAGCCTTATGATGTAAGGGATGTGATCAAGTCGCTGGCCGACGATTCGGAGTTCCTTGAAATCCACGAGTATTTTGCAGCCAATATTGTTGTAGGATTGGGAAGGCTTAACGGAGAAACTGTAGGCTTTGTCGCCAACCAGCCATTAGTGCTTGCCGGGGTTTTGGACGTCGACTCCTCCGATAAATCGGCCAGGTTTATACGCTATTGCGATGCCTTCAACATCCCGTTGATCACATTGGTTGACCTGCCCGGATACCTGCCCGGGATCGACCAGGAACACGCCGGAGTTATCAGGCATGGCGCAAAAATCCTGTATGCATACTCTGAAGCCACCGTACCCAAAATGACTGTCATAATGCGAAAGGCATACGGAGGAGGCTACATAGCCATGTGCTCATACCACCTCAGGGCAGATTTCGTTTGTGCCTGGCCAACTGCCGAAATTGCAGTCATGGGCCCTGAAGGGGCAGCAAATATCATCTTCAGAAATGAGATTAAAAATGCTGAAAACCCCGATGAAATGAGAAAGCAAAAGATCAAGGAATACAAGGAGAAATTCGCCAATCCTTATGTGGCGGCCGCTTACGGTTATATCGACGCTGTGATCGAACCCAAGGAAACCCGCAAATTTCTTGTTCATGCCCTTGAAATATCTGCCGAAAAACTTCAGAAAGGCCCGCAGAAAAAACATGGAATCCCGCCATTCTGATCCTGGAAACACTGACTTTTTATAATCTCAAACCCATTCATCATGGCAACAGAAAACCTTGAAAACGGACCTGGAAAAATCACCTATAAAACCCTTAATGTAGAGTATCATAAGTACAAGACTACCCTTACCCAAAAATATCTGCAGCGTCAACCCTGGTCGAAAAAAGACATCAAAAAAATAACTGCTTTTATTCCAGGCCTCATCGTTAAAGTGTATGTCAAAAAGGGCGATCGGGTGAAAGCAGGCGATAAACTGGTGACGCTTGAGGCCATGAAGATGAAAAACGAACTGCTTGCCCCTGTCGACGGAAAAATCAAAGAATTGTACGTGAAGGAAGGAAATAAGGTGGCAAAGCAACAAATCATTGTTGAACTCGAATAATTTAACAATAACAGATCAGATCAAACATCACCGGTCAGATTTTGTATTTTTTAAAATTCTATATTTGCGGCCAATAAACAAGTAAAATGAAGCTGACAATTTTCGCCTTTATCATCCTGCTTTGGGCACAATATTCGGAAGCCCAGGAAAACACACCCGTTTCTGAAGAGGAAATCGTTACCGGGTTTTGTGAGCGTTCTCAACTGGAAAGCGGAGAATTCGGAAAATCCTTTGAAAAGGGTCATCATGATTATATCCCGGATGCCGGAATCTGCGCTGAACTGAAATCCTTCGATGAAGATTATGAAATCCGAATAGTGCTCGCTACCTGGTGTCACGACAGCAAAGTACAGGTACCCCGTTTTTTCAGGATACTTGACGATACACAGCTCTCCGGCAAAGTAAGTAAGATTATTTGTGTTGACCGGGGAAAAAATGCGGTGGACATTGACCTCGGACCTTACCGGATTGAGAAAGTGCCCACATTTATTGTTTACATCGATGACCAAGAGGCAGGGCGCATAACAGAAACACCAATAAACACATTAGAGGAAGACTTGTTGCTTATTCTGAAATCATTTTCGGCAGGTGAGGAAAAGTAGTTATGCAGGTTATTGAAAAAATATCCGACATTCAGGCAGTATTGTCAGGCCATTGGAACAATAAAACTTCCATTGGATTTGTCCCGACCATGGGAGCGCTGCATAACGGTCATTTATCGCTGATAAAAAACGCCGGTAAAGAGAATGATCTGGTGGTATGCAGCATTTTTGTCAATCCGGTTCAGTTTAACAATAAAGAAGATTTCAAATCTTATCCCAGAGACATCCAAAGTGACCTGAATATCCTCGAAAAAGTGAAATGCGACATCGTATTCCACCCTTCTGCAGAGGAGATGTACCCCGGACCTGTGGATGGCCGGTTTGATTTCGGCGATCTTGACAAAGTTATGGAAGGCGCACACCGGCCGGGCCATTTCAACGGAGTGGCCATTGTGGTGAGTAAGCTTTTCGATATCGTGAAACCTGCCCGCGCTTACTTCGGACTAAAAGACTTTCAGCAACTGGTCATCATCTACAGGCTGGTCAAGGACCATAATATCCCTGTGGAAATTGTTCCCTGCACAACTGTGAGAGAGGAGGACGGACTCGCCATGAGCTCAAGAAACAAGCTTCTGGGCAAGACCGAAAGAAGGCATGCTGTTTTGCTTTACAAATCACTGAAAATGGCAAAGGTCCAGTCAGGGTATTTGCCTGTAGCTCAACTGAAGAAAATGATTGAGGAATCATTCAGACACGATAAGGTAATGAAACTCGAATATTTTGAAATTGTTGATATGCTCACCCTGAAACCGATCAAACTGTGGTCTGAAAGCAAACAGGTTGTGGCTTGCATTGCCGCATACGCAGGGAATATAAGGCTTATTGACAACCTTGTAATTTTTTCTTAATTTTGCAACTATGATGATAGAAGTCCTGAAATCGAAAATACACAGGGCCACCATTACAGGCGCCGATCTGCATTATGTCGGCAGTATTGAAATTGACCGGGATTTGATGGAGGCCAGCGGGCTCATTGCAAATGAGAAAGTTCATATTTATAATATCAGCAATGGTGAAAGGCTTGAAACCTATGTCATCACCGGCCCCAGAGGAAGCGGAGTCATAGCCCTGAACGGGGCGGCTGCCCGCAAAGCCGCCATTGGCGACAAGGTCATCATTGTTTCTTATGCTTCCATGACACCGGATGAAGCCAAAGCATTCACTCCATCGATCATATTTCCTGACAGCAGCAACAAACTTCCCAATCCTTGAAAAAGAAAATCTTAACCGCAGGGAAAATTATCTTTTTTGTCGGATTGGGCCTCTTTTTTATTTGGCTTTTTCTCCGTCATTTGACAGCGGAAGAGAAAAAGGAGATACTGAATTCGTTTACCCATGCCAACTATAGCTGGATATTGCTATCCATCATACTGGGTATCATAAGTCATTTCAGCAGAACTGCACGCTGGATCATCCTTTTGAAGCCGATGGGCTTCAATCCGCGGTTCCGTAATACCTGTCTGGCAGTTTTTATTGGTTATTTTGCCAACCTGGCATTGCCCAGACTGGGCGAAGTCAGCAGATGCGGCATCCTGGCCAGATATGAAAAGATACCCCTGCAAAAATCTTTCGGTACCGTGGTCACCGAAAGGGGTCTTGACCTCATCATTTTCTTCCTGATTTTTTTGGTTAACTTTTTTGTTCATCTCAACAAAGCCGGTCTTTTCAAAAATACGCAGGTCTACCGGAACGCTGCCGACAAATACAGTCAACTTGAAAATACAGGAATTATTTACTATATCGCAGCAGGGCTGTTGCTTCTTCTTCTGATCATTGCCATTAAACTGCGTCATAAAATTTCCCACACCCGTCCATACAGGAAACTAAAGGAAGTCATCACCGGATTTTTTGAGGGGATGAAATCGCTCATGAAAATCAAACAACCTTACTGGTTTGTTTTTCACTCCCTATTTATCTGGACAATGTACCTTATGATGACCTGGGTGGTGTTTTTCAGCCTGCCCGAAACGAGCAGCCTGGGGCTGGATGTTGGACTTTCAGTCCTGGTTTTTGGAACAGTAGGCATTATGGTAGTACAGGGAGGCATTGGGATTTACCCCTGGATTGTGGCAGAAACCCTTGCCGTATTCGGAATTGCGCAAACCACAGGCTATGCATCGGGATGGCTCCTGTGGAGCGGGCAAACCATTATGGTCATCCTTGCCGGCATTGTTTCACTGATACTGTTACCCGTATTAAACAACAAACAAAATGACAAAACTTCAGGTGATAGAATCCAAAATTCTTAACGGTGAAAGGCTGTCCGGTCAGATTGCCATCTGGCGGTTCCGTAAAAAAAAGGTTGTTTTTACCAACGGTTGCTTTGACCTGCTGCACCTTGGACATATCGACTACCTGACCAAAGCTGCTGAATTGGGGGATGTGCTGATCCTCGGGCTGAATACGGACAACTCGGTGCGCAGGTTAAAAGGAAACAGCAGGCCAATCTCCGGTGAGAAAAGCAGATCAATGGTGCTCGCCGCACTGCACTTTGTGGACGCTGTTGTCCTGTTTGATGAAGACACCCCGGCTGAACTCATCAGAAAGGTGCAGCCCGATGTACTTGTGAAAGGCGGCGATTATGTCAGGGAGGAAGTTGCCGGCTACGAAACGGTGATGGCCAAAGGCGGCGAAGTGGTGATCCTTGACCTCGTCCCCGGTTATTCCACCTCGGCCATAGAAGAAAAAATAATCAATTCCCGGTAATACTTGCTGTGACAAAATCCAAAACTATATTCTTCTGCAGGAACTGCGGCGCCCAATCCTCCAAATGGATTGGCAAATGCCCGTCATGCAATGAATGGAACACTTATGAAGAAGAGGTGGTGAAGCGCGACGAAAACAGCGCCCAGTCCTGGAACCCTTCAGGGCAAAAGCAGGCAAAACCTGTTCATGTGAAAGACATAGAGGATCCGGAACAGAAAAGGATAGGCACCGGAAACACAGAACTCGACCGCGTTCTGGGAGGAGGCATGGTTCCGGGATCCCTCATCCTTATCGGAGGGGAACCCGGTATTGGCAAATCAACCCTGATGCTCCAGGTTGCATTGCAGATTAAAAAAATTAAAGTCCTGTATATCAGTGGAGAAGAAAGCGGCCAACAACTCAAAATGAGGGCGGAAAGGATTGGAAAAGACTTCGGTCAATGCTTTATCCTCACCGAAACCAATACACGAAATATTTTCAGTGCACTGGAAGAACTCCGGCCCGGGCTGGTGGTGATAGACTCCATCCAGACCCTTCAGACCGACCTGCTTGATTCCCCGGCAGGAAGCATCTCTCAGATACGTGAATGTGCCGCAGAATTACAGAAATATGCCAAAACCACCCATACGCCGGTGGCTCTGATCGGACATATTACAAAAGATGGCGCCCTCGCCGGCCCGAAAATTCTGGAACACATGGTCGATACAGTGTTACAGTTTGAAGGGGAGAGAAATTACGGGTACAGGATTTTGCGGTCCGTTAAAAACCGGTTTGGCTCCACTTCGGAATTAGGGATTTACGAAATGCAGTCTTCGGGATTGCGTGAAGTGCTTAATCCATCCGAAATTTTGCTTTCGCACCGCGAGGAGGACCTGAGCGGAATCACCGTGGCGGCTATGATCGAAGGAATGCGGCCTATGATGATTGAAGCCCAGGCGCTGGTAGGCTCGGCAGCATACGGTACACCCCAGCGTTCCACCACCGGTTTCGATACGCGAAGACTCAATATGCTGCTGGCTGTACTCGAAAAAAGAAGCGGTTTCAGGCTCGGGGCCAAAGATGTATTCCTGAATATCGCCGGGGGTCTGCGGGTGGAAGACCCCGCCATTGATTTGGCAGTGGTTTGTGCCGTGCTTTCCTCCAGCGAGGATATCCCTGTTGACAGGAATGTCTGTTTTGCTGCCGAGGTGGGCCTTTCGGGCGAAATCAGGTCGGTAAACAGGATTGAGCAGAGGATCGCCGAAGCCGACAAACTGGGCTTCGAAAAAATATTTGTAAGCAAATACAATCTCAAAGGGATAGACAAAAGCAGGTTCAATATTGAGATTGCAGCATTCCGAAAGATAGATGAGGTTTATGCAAACCTTTTCGGTTAGTATGACTTAACGGGAAAAACAGGAATCCCTTTACTTATCCCGCAAACGACATTGTTATGGAACAGATTCAAATCGTTGATATCACAAACGAAAAACCGGGAGGCTTTGCCTTATGCGGATATAAAAACCCCGCAACCCAGGGATATCAAAAGAAAATGGAATGGATACGGGAAAGACTTTTGGAAGGGTTGCGGTATAAAGCGCTGTATTCAGAAAAAGAAGGGGCTGTCGGATCCATTGAATACATCCCTGGAGAGAATGCATGGAGACCT
>JAFGME010000270.1 GCA_016927695.1 Bacteroidales bacterium | reverse complement strand
TGGATCATTTCCAGTATCTGCAGAAAGTTCTCATAGGTAATCTCTTCCAGTTCTTCTGACGATTCATCAATGATCTCAGGGATTCTGTTTTTGCGGTCGTATTCAGGATAATGAAGTTTTTTGCTCATCCTCAGGTAGTCGATGCAATGGTTATAGGTTAAGGAATACAACCATGAAGAAAAAGCCGAAATATTCCTGTAGGTGGCTAATTTTTCGTAGGCCTTTGAAAGCACATCCGAGGCAAACTCTTCGGCCAGCTTCCTGTTTTTGAGCATGCTGTAACACTTGTCAAGCACTTTATTATGGTATCTCTTAAAAAGTATGGAAAACAGGCTGGTTTGCCCGTTGGCAAGAATCCCGGCAACAATCTGTTCATCACTGAATGAATTGAAGTCCTTTACATTCATTTACCCTGCGCTTTCACTGCAAAAATAATAAAATCTCCTGAGATTGAACAAACAAGCGACCCTTATTTCCTCCTTTAATTTTATTTCCTGTTTACCCGCCTTGCGAATGTTACTTTTTGATGATAATCCGTCTAAATGAAAATATAAACTTGTTAATGAAATTATGAAAAGACTTATTTTAAAATCGACCGTAGTCCTCGGTCTTGGTATCCTGCTGGTAAGTTGTGGTAAAATACCACAGGCAGAGATGGATGCTGCAAAGGCTGCCATTGAAACAGCCCGCGCTGCACAAGCAGAAATTTATGTACCTGAAGCTTTTACCGCTGTGATGGATTCGTTGAATTCAGCCATGGCAAATGTAGAATCCCAGAAGTCGAAATGGTTTAAAAACTACTCATCCGGCAAAGAAAAGCTGGTTGAGGTAGCCAACATGGCCAACGCGCTTAAGGATCAGGCAGAACTGAAAAAAGCGGAAGTAAAGGCTGAAGTGGAATCCCTTGTAGCAGAGGTCAAAGCTTTAACGGAAGAAAACAAAAAGCTGGTGACCGAAGCCCCGAAAGGAAAGGAAGGCAAAGCTGCTTTGGAAGCAATGAAAAGTGAAATCAGTGTCATTGAAGCTGCAGTAGCCGAAACCGGAACGATGATGGAGAGGGATGAAATCATGCCGGCTCAGAGCAAGATCAGGGCTGCAAAGGATCAGGCTGCCTCCCTGAATGCAGAGCTTAAGGAAGTGATCGCAAAGTACAATAAGCGCTAACGATCATATTGATTTATTCAGGAAAGAGGCTGCCTGAGGGTATGCCTCTTCCCTTTATTTGCATTTGCTTTATCCATGAGCAGAAGAGGCATTATTACAATAGCAGTTATTGTTCTGGTCGCAACGGCGGCCATTCTGACTTATACAAACAGGCATTCCCTGAACCCCAAAGCCCCTCTGGCAGAGATGGAAACGGCACGTAAAGCGCTTACGCAATCGAAAAAAAACAAATCGGACATATACGCTCCCTCAATTTTCAAACAGGCTGAAAAGCTATATGATTCAGCCATGATCTGCTGGAAAGGAGAGAATGAAAAACTGCCCTTCAACAGGGATTATTCTCTGGTAAAAAAACTTGCCGCAGAATCGGAACATCTGGCTCTCCGGGCAGTGGAAAACTCAAAGAAAAGCCTCTCAGGCATAAAGTTTTACGTCAGACATAAAACAGACAGCATTCAGAATGCCTGGAAAAATTTCAGGCAGGTCTTTACCCAGATTCCCCTGCCGCAAAACATACGGAAAAAATATACCCACGGGATGATGCTGCTTTCAGAATCCGAAAAGGCCTGCCAAAGCAGCAAATATCACCTGGCTATGGAAAAACTTACAATGGCTGAAAAAGATCTTTCAGTGGCTTCAGGGTATTCAAGGAAGATGCTCTCAGACTACTTCGCTGCTTATACGGAATGGAAAGAATGGGCCGATAAAACGATTACAGCCTCAAAAAAAACAGGCGCTTACGCCATCATTATTGATAAATTCTCACGCGAATGCTTTTTATACCACAAAGGAAAACTGAAAGACCGGTTCAACATAGAATTAGGGGCCAACTGGATTGGAGATAAAAAACACAAAGGCGACAAGTCCACACCGGAAGGCTTTTATAAAATCGTGACCAAAAAAGAAGGCCGAAAAACCAAATACCATAAAGCTTTGCTGATAGATTATCCCAATAAAGAAGATAAGGAAAGGTTTCGCATCAACAAGAAAAACGGTGTTATCGGGAAAACCGCCGACCCCGGAGGCAACATTGAAATTCATGGCGGGGGTGGCAAAGGTGCAGACTGGACAGAGGGATGCATTGCACTGAAAAACTCAGATATGGATATCCTTTTCAGGCATACCTCCGTGGGCACACCGGTCACTATTGTTGGTTCGTTAAAACCGCTTGAAACATATGTCAGATAAAGGAGTGAACATACCTGTACCCATGGGTATTAAGAATCTTGCAGAAAGGATTCGGGAGATCATCCGGATCAGGATAAATTTCCTGATCTCCAAAATAAAAAACATTAAAATACCACTTGCATATATCCGGTATGCAGAATCAGGTCTTCTTCCGGCGCTGATCACCGTGGTTTCCTTTATTCTTGTTTTTATGGTGCCCCCAATGCAGGAATTCACCATCCGCAGGTATAACCCCCTTTATTCAGACACACTCACCCTGAACCCACATGAAAAGGAAGCGGCCATTGAATCGATATCAAAATCGGTGAAATCCCTTCAGAAAAAGTTATCTTCTTTTGCACCCAAACAAGCTTTTCTTGTCGTTAATACCACCCTGAATGAATTCAGACTTTACAGGGGAAGCAAGCTGATAAGGGAGGGAAAGTGTTCCACAGGCAGCTACATCCGCCTTGAGGATGACAACAACCAGCAGTGGTTTTTCAGAACTCCCAAAGGTAAATTCAGCATCCAGGGCAAAACTACCCGTCCTGTATGGCGCAAGCCAGATTGGGCTTTCGTGGAAGAAGGGGTGGATGTTCCACCTGCAAATCACCCGTCACGATATGAAAAAGGGGTGTTAGGCGATTATGCCCTGAGCCTGGGCGACGGATACCTGATCCACGGAACCTTATACAAAAGATACTTAGGGTTGCCGGTTACCCACGGATGCATCCGGATGAACGACGAAGACCTGGAAACGGTTTACAATCACCTTCAGACAAGTTCCAGGGTTTTTATTTATTAGAGAAGGTTGATTTTATGATGAAGGAGAATACGATAAAAAGCATGATACGGTACCTTATCCCTTCAGTTATTCTGTTGATAACTGCCTTGTATATGGTCTTCACCCTTCAGGCCCCTTTTGCTAAAATCCGGCAATTGACCCATACAGACGATGCCTTAAAGGAAGAGATACCCAATCCTGCAAGGGTATATAATAGTGTTCCCGGGATTTTCCATTTGAACAGGGAAAAAGCTTTCATGGAGGCGAAAATAAAAATTGCGCAGAAGGATTCGGCCGGACTGATCATCGATATTTCAGACAGCCTGGCCTGCCTTGGATTGTCGGGCATTTGCCTGCATGAATCCAGGATCGTTGATTTCTCTGTCAGCCGGATATTCCAATCCCTTGACCGGGAGTCATACCTGGAAATCTTTTCAACCCCTTTCCATATATTGAAACAGGAGGCAACCCTCGCCAAGGAACCGATTGTGGTAAGGGTTGCACCCAAAGACACTGCTGAAGCGGCACAAACTCCCCCGGTGGCCGACACGGTTCCCGACAAACCCCTGTTCGTTAAACTGACCACAGAAAACGGAACGATTGTCTATCTTTGTGATGCCGGGCTCCGGGGCGCCGGCGCCGAAAAAAGATATTTCCGTAAAGAAAAAGCGAAAACCGTATGGAATTACTTAGGCAGCGCCCTCCGGTTCAAAATCCCTGAATATTTGCCTTCAGTAAGAATTTGCCTTCCCCGTGAAGATGTTTTGTCCATTTACCGGGGATTACCCTTCGACGCATATCTTACCCTGAATCTTTAAGAGAGGCCCTGGTTTCCTTTCTGTTCATTTTCGCACAACCCTGTTTTATTCCGAACACTCCGGAAAACAAAACAATGATAGTTCATTAAATCTATCAATCTGTATTTCAGTGCTTTAACAACAATGGCATGTGTCATGAACCATAATGATATTATCTTAATTCACGAATATGGGAACTACATTTGAAAAGCAGCTTTACAAACCGTATGCTTCATGGAACCTGATACTCCTGACTTCCCTTCTGACGATGTTGTATTACAGCGGAGTTATTGCCGACAATCCTCCACAGAAAACGGTGTTGGCCCTTTTAATTGATGAAGAAGTCAAAATCGACGGAAAACTTGATGAGAGCGCCTGGCAAAAGGCGGTGCCGGGAGATAATTTTGTTCAGTATGATCCTGTGAACGGGGAAAAGCCCATATTTGATACGGAAATCAGAATTTTATATGATAACCATGCCCTTTATTTAGGGGCACTGATGTTTGATCCGCATCCCGACAGCATCCCGACGGGGTTAGGAGAGCGTGATGACTGGAGCATGGCGGCAGATTTTTTTGCCATAACGCTTGATCCGTATAACACCGGGCTGAGCGGTTATGAGTTCTGGATTTCTTCCTCCGGGATCCAGGTGGATAAATACGTGGCCATTGGCGAAAGTAATGGCTTTAACTGGAACGCTGTTTGGGAAACCGATGTGGAAAAAACTGAAAACGGATGGGTGGCAGAAATAAGAATCCCCTATTCGGCACTGCGGTTTCCCGTGAAAGAAATACAGGAATGGGGAGCGATTTTCTGGAGATACAACAGCCGGTACAGCGAATGGTCAACATGGAAGCACATCGATCCGGAAATCAACGGAACACTGAAGCAGGCAGGGAAAATTGAAGGGTTAAAGAATATTGAGCCGCCGGTGCGCCTCGCCTTTTATCCTTATGTTTCGACCTATGCGGAACGAAATACCGCTAACCATTGGGGATACTCATGGACCGGAGGCATGGATATCAAATACGGATTGAATGAGAGTTTCACCCTTGATATGACGCTTGTACCCGACTTCGGACAGGTACAATCCGACGAACAGGAACTCAATCTAACCCCTTATGAGATACAGTATGACGAAAAACGCCAGTTCTTTACCGAAGGGATGGACCTCTTCAACAGGGGCAGAATCTTCTATTCAAGACGTATCGGGGGTATCCCCTCAGGATATTATGATGTGGAAGACCAACTGCAGGAAAATGAAAAAACGGTCATAAATCCGGGAGAGTCAAGGATGATCAATGCCACCAAGCTCTCGGGAAGGACGAACAGTAAGCTGGGGATCGGGTTTCTCAATGCCATGACTTCCGAAACAAAGGCTGTTATACTGGACACCCTTTCAGGTCAAAGCAGGGATTATGTTACCCAGCCCTTTACCAATTACAATGTCATAGTGTTTGATCAGGGTCTTAAGAACAACTCGTATATCAGTTTCATCAACACCAATGTCAGTATGCCTCACGCAAAGCTTTCGGCCAATGTAACGGGCACTGAATTCAGGCTGGTTGAAAAATCAAACCACTATGCCCTTGACGGCAGGTTTAACATTAGCCAAAAGTACAACAGCAAATCCCACCCTGTTACAGGCAACGAATATTTTATCAGGGCCTCAAAAGTCAGCGGCAAGTACCGGTTCGGTGCGTACAGGATCGTCAGAACCCATCATTATGATCCGAATGACCTGGGTTATCTGCAAAGAAACAATGAGAATTTTAACGCCGCTTACGTAAGTTATTACAGTTTCAAGCCCGTCTGGATCTTTATGAACTGGTTCACCACAGTTGAACTGCAGCATTCAAGCCTCTGTTCCCCATCCAGGTTTTCACAGTTCAACATTGACCTTATGAGCAACGCAACGCTGAAAAATCGCACAGAGGTCGGCTTTTTCGCCCGTTTTTTCCCGGATGAAAAACACGATTATTATGAAGCCCGGGAAGAAGGAAGGCAATTTATAAAACCGGCAACAGCACACCTCAATGTATGGATGGTTCCCGATTACAAAAAGGTGTTTGGTGTGGCCACAACCGTTGCGGCTTCCTCTTCATATAACTACACCCTCAGGCAGAGAAATTACTATTTTGAAATTAATCCCAGATACAGACCCAACGACAAGCTACGCCTGGGTTATTCATTCGCTAATTTTTACCGCGCCAGGGATATTGGTTATGTAGATAACATTTCGGATTACATCATTTTC
>JAFGME010000039.1 GCA_016927695.1 Bacteroidales bacterium | reverse complement strand
GTGAAGGGTGGAAGATGTGAAACCTGTAAGGGGGCAGGGATCCGGATCATTGAAATGAATTTCCTGCCCGATGTGCATGTGCCCTGTGAAAACTGCCAGGGAAAACGGTACAACCGCGAAACACTGGAGGTGAGGTTTAAGGGTAAGTCAATCAGCGATGTGCTGGAGATGACCATCAACCAGGCGGTGGAGTTCTTCTCCAACATCCCGGCCATCATTCAGAAAATAAAAACACTGAACGATGTCGGACTGGGGTACATCACACTGGGGCAGCAATCCACAACCCTATCGGGCGGTGAAGCACAGCGTGTGAAGCTGGCGGCGGAACTTTCCAAACGCGATACCGGCAAAACCCTTTACATATTGGACGAACCGACCACCGGGCTGCATTTCGAAGATGTAAATGTGCTTCTTAAAGTGCTTCACAAGCTCGTGGACAAAGGCAACACTGTGCTGGTTATTGAGCATAACATGGAGGTGATTAAAGTGGCCGATCACATCATCGACCTGGGGCCGGAGGGGGGAGAAAAGGGGGGATACATCCTCTGTGAGGGCAAACCGGAAGAGGTGGCCGCAGTGCCTGAAAGTTATACCGGACAGTTCCTCAGAGAGATTTTAACATAACAGGATGAACAAACCTGAAGATAATTTGCGACATGAAAAAATTTAAGTTTCTGATTCTTTTTCCGGCTCTCCTGGTATTATTTTCCTGCAATGAAAAGGAAGTTTTACCCGATTACCCTGTTACACCGGTGCCATTTACCAGGGTTACGGTCAATGACGGTTTCTGGCTGCCTGCGATCATCAGGAATTCTGAAGTAACCATACCCATTGCATTCCGGCAGAGTGAGGAAAGCGGGCGCATAGCCAATTTCGCGGTGGCAGGGGGGATAAGGGAAGGAACTTTTCATTCGAAATATCCTTTTGATGATTCAGATGTGTTTAAGATCATCGAAGGGGCTTCCTATGCCCTTATGATCCGCTATGATGCATCGCTGGATGAATATCTTGACAGCCTGATTTACATGATTTCGCTGGCTCAGGAGGAAGACGGCTATCTTTACACCAACCGCACCATCTTGGGGGATTCGGCACATGAGATGGCCGGGAAGGGAAGATGGGAGAACGTCAGCCTGCACAGCCATGAACTGTACAATGCAGGACATCTGTATGAAGCGGCTGTAGCTCATTATCAGGCTACCGGCAAAAAGAACCTTCTTGAGGTGGCCATGAAAAATGCCGGCCTGATTTGCCGTGAATTCGGCCCCGGGAAAATTGAGAGATACCCCGGACACCAGGAGATAGAGATTGGCCTGGTGAAACTGTACAGGGTAACCGGCGACAGGAAATATCTTGATCAGGCAAAATTTTTCCTTGACGTCAGGGGTCCGGGTGGATGGGAGTACAATCAGGCTCATCTTAAACCGGCAGATCAAACCGAACCTGTCGGCCATGCTGTCAGAGCCATGTATATGTATGCCGGGATGGCTGATGTGGCGGCGCTTGCAGGAGACACTGCCTACATCCGTGCGATTGGCAGGATATGGGACAATCTGACCGGGAAGAAATATTACATCACCGGCGGAGTGGGGCAGACAGGTGAAAATGAAGGCTTCGGCCCCGATTATTTCCTGCCGAACCTGACGGCTTACTGTGAAACCTGCGCGTCGATTGCCTTTGTTTTGTGGAACTACCGCCTTTTTCTTCTTCACGGCGATGCCAAATATATGGATGTTCTGGAGCGCACCCTTTACAACGCCCTGATTGCAGGAGTTTCCCGCTCGGGTGATCATTTCTTCTATCCCAATCCGCTGGAGTCGGACGGAAGGCATAAAAGGAAGGAATGGTTCGGATGTGCCTGCTGCCCCTCGAATATCACCCGGTTTTTACCCTCTGTGCCGGGTTATATCTTCGCTCAGAAAGAGAAAAATATTTACATTAACCTTTTTATTTCCGCTGAAACCGATTTGATTGTGGACGGCGTAAAAACCAACCTCAAAATGGAATCGGCATTGCCATGGGAAGGAAAGGTTCTTGCAGAGGTTAACCCGGATAAGCCTCTGGATATAAGCCTTCTTATCAGGGTGCCCGGCTGGGCCGGCGACCGGCCCGTTCCCGGGGATTTATACAGGTTTAAGGATAAGCTTTCCCTGTCGGTGAGTGTATTGATTAACGGGGAAGCGGCAGAGTACGTAATGAACAGGGGTTATGCCGTTATTTCAAGACGCTGGAAGAAGGGCGACAAACTCGAAATCGGATTTCCCATGGAGGTAAGGAGGATTATCGCTCATGATTCGGTTAAAGAAGATTCGGGGAGGTTTGCTTTGCAATACGGCCCATTGGTGTATTGCGTTGAGGATAAGGATCATCCGGATACAGACATACACTCAGTTGTTGTTCTTCCTGAACCGGGGTTCAGGGTTGAATCCGACCCGGCATTTTACGGAGGTGCAAACACTATTCTGTTCCGGGCAGTGGTAAGGGGAAAGCAGGAAGACACCCTCCTCATGAAAGCCATACCTTACTATCTGTGGGCCAACAGGGGTCCGGGGAATATGAGGGTTTGGCTGCCCTGTCAATAAGCGATATTCCTGTCTGCCGTCAGCCATACCATAATTTTAGATGTCCAGGATTTTTTTTCCGGATTGATCCCCATAGGAGGGAATTGCAATCCCTGCCAAACCCTGTCCTCTTTGTATTGACACATCTGATTAATCATCATTCAGTCTCAGATCAAAATACCCGCCTTTGAAATAATAACAGGGTTCATCGCAATCATTGTCAGAGTGTTTCAGTTTGAATTTGTCCCCATCCACAGCGATCACCTTTTCCCCGTTCCGTTTGTATTCTGCAGACATGGTATAATACTTGTCCACGGGAACATCCACCCAGTATTCCTCAGCCCATGAAGTGTCAACGTATTCAATATCATTATCTTCCATATTTCCGATGTAAATCACAAGGGGAACGTAAGGATTTTCATCATTGATGGTAAGAACGGCATTGAGTGGGCCGGTGGCGGGTTTGTCATGGTAACATTTCTCACAGTCGAAGCCGGTCCAGCCGCCCGGGATATCCCTTTCGCATGCAGTAAACGCTGCGATCAGGATAATAATGGTCAATATGTCAGAAATTTTTGTTTTCATAACAATTCCGGCATTTCCTTGTATCTGATCCTGTCCTTTTTACCCGTGAAGCGTATTTCTATTCCCACATTTATCCAGTGGTCCGGAATATGGTCATTTTTCAGGTTGAGGCGGCTGTACCGGAGGTGAATGCAAACCGGACTGAAGCAATAGCAGAACCCTGCCTGGGGCAACAACCTGAACAGATCATCGGGTCTGGTTTCCGATCCCCTGTAAGTGCCAAAGGAGTAAGCAGCGCCCAGCGCGGTTGACAAACCAAACCGGTTTCCCCTTCCGGAGCTGCCCAGCCACCATGTTTTTGTTGCATCAAGGGTCAGAACATGCCTGTACTCCCAAAACCGGTAATAGCATCCCGGATCCTTTTCAATCCCGGCGCTTTTGGCCCATGGCCTGAGCATGTAGCCCAACCTGACCGAAGCGTGGTACAAGGGGTCGGCCAATCCCATGATTATACCCGGCATATAGTCAACATTATTGAATTGTTGAAGGATTTCCAGTGTAAAGCTTCTGAACCTGGGTTTGGGAATTTTTGCCTGGGCGTTCTTTTTCATGATAACCGCTGTTGATCCCGTTCCGAAGCGGCGCGCCAGCTCATAGTAGTTCATCCCTTTATACTCTTCGTTGGACCTGGCGCCTGAAGCCAACAGAATTCCGGTCAGCTCATCATAACTCATGGCAACGGCGATGGCCAGGGGAGTAAGGCCGGAATCGCTTTTGAGGTTGATATCTGCACCGGAATCCAGCAAAAGCGATACCATCTCCGGGTCGTTGTTCTGCACAGCAGCCATTAGCGGGGTAAATCCCTGTTTATCATCTTCATCCGGCGGGGCGTCGGCATCCAGGAGCAGGCCTGCCGTGAGCATGCTATGCCCGGCCACAGCAAACATCAAAGCCGTATTTCCCCGGTTGTCCCTGAGGTTGATGTCAGCTCCGTAAAAGATCAGCATATCCGTGAGGGTGAAATCACCGTGCCATGCGGCATACATCAGGGCTGTCACCATGTCCGCATCCCGGGTGTTGATGTCGGCGCCTTTGCATATCAGTGTGTCGGCAACATAGGCATGACCGGCGATGACAGCGCTCAAAAGCGCGCTGATATGAGACCAGGGGAGGAGATTGAGACCGGCTCCCTTGTCGATAAGCAGGTTCACAAGCTCAATGTTGCCCGCCTGAGAGGCATACATCAATGGAGTGACACCGTCAAAGGTTGTGGCATTCACTTCGGCGCCTGCCGCCAACAGGGAGTCAACCGCAGGGATATTGCCTTTCTCTGAAGCGACAAGCAACTGAAAATTAAGCTGCTCTGTGATCACGGAATCTGCCTGCCCGAATGTTTTTCCCGCCATTAACAGGGCTGTTGCGAAAAATAACCATACTTTGAACCGGATGACGGCTTTCATGTCATTCACACATTCAGCTCTGCAAAGTATTTATAAAACCAGGGGATGGTCCTGATGCCGTTGTAGAACTGGTTGAGTGGATAGTTCTCGTTGGGGGAATGGATGGCATCCGACTCCAGCCCGAAGCCCATGAGCACCGATTTGATGCCTAATACAGCCTCAAAAGTGGAGATGATGGGGATGCTACCACCGCTGCGGACCGGCACGGGCGCTTTTCCGTAAACTTCCAGATATGCCTTTTCCGCTGCCTTGTAGGCGGGAAGGTCGATCGGGCAAACATAGCCCTGGCCTCCATGTAAAGGAGTCACTTCCACCTTCACCGATGCAGGAGCGATGGATTCGAAATGCTTTTTGAACAGCTCAGAAATCTTGTGGTTGTCCTGGTGCGGCACCAGTCGTGCCGATATTTTGGCGAAAGCTTTTGAGGGCAGTACGGTTTTGGCCCCTTCGCCTGTGTAACCTCCCCAGATACCGCACAAATCGAATGATGGCCTGATGCCTGTCCTTTCCATGGTGGAATAGCCTTCTTCACCAAAGAGTTCTTTCACATCAATGGCTTTTTTGTATTCATCCTCGTTGAAAGGAGCGAGTGCCAGCAGTTTGCGTTCTTCATCCGACACCTCCATCACATCATCATAGAAGCCCGGGATGGTGATTTTTCCTTTTTCATTGGTCATGGCAGCCACCATTTTACAAAGCACATTGACGGGGTTGGCCACGGCGCCGCCGAAGATGCCGGAGTGCAGGTCGCGGTCAGGCCCGGTGACTTCTACCTGCCAGTAAGAAAGTCCTCTCAGCCCCGTGGTGATCGATGGCATATCCTCTGCCAACATGCTGGTGTCGGACACCAGGATGATGTCGGCCTTAAGCATTTCCTTATTGTCGGCGCACCATTTCACCAGGCTGCCCGATCCGATCTCCTCTTCCCCTTCGATCATGAACTTAACATTGCATGGCAAAGAACCGGTGGCAACCATCGCTTCAAAGGCTTTGGCGTGCATATATGCCTGCCCTTTGTCGTCGTCGGCGCCGCGTGCATAAATCCTGCCATCTCTGATTTCGGGTTCAAACGGCGGCGATTTCCAGAGATTCAGCGGATCCACCGGCATCACGTCATAGTGCCCATAAACCAGAACGGTGGGTGCAGTGGCCTGGATGATCTTCTCGCCATAAACTACCGGATTGCCCTTCGTTTCAAAAATGGCAGCCTTGTCGGCGCCTGCCTTCAGAATGGCCTCTTTCCAGAATCCGGCCGCTTTTCTCATGTCTTCCTTATGGGCTGTTTCGGAACTTATTGAGGGTATCCTGATCAATTCAAAGAGCTCTTCCAGAAACCGCTCTTTGTTCGCTTCAATGTAAGCGTTTACTTTTTCCATTGGTATTATTTTTTAATTATTTAATAGATTGATTATGAACTTTTTATGATATGCCGCTTTCTGCTGTTTTTACCCTGAAGGCAGCCTGGACGGCAAATTTAATTATTCTGAACGAAGAAGAGAGGGAATAAATTTTAATTTTGCCCGGAAAGAACGGCAAAAAAGTGTTTTTTGCACCGGATTTATCTTTGTCAGGTATAATACAAAAAAATTATGTCAGCCATCAGGATTGCCATTAACGGTTTTGGAAGGATCGGGAGGATGTTTTTCAGGGTTGCTTACAACCGGCCCGGATTTGACATTGTGGCCATAAACGATATGATGGATCCTTATGCCATGGCCCATTTGCTGAAATACGATTCGGTTCACAGAAGATTTGCGGGCGACATCTCTTCCCATGACCATCATCTCACCGTTGACGGGAAAAGGGTTGTGCTTTACAATGAGGAGGACCCGTTGCGACTACCCTGGTCAGAGCTGGGTATCGACGTTGTTATTGAAGCCACTGGGTTGTTCACGCAAAAGGAAGAAGCGCTGAAACACACTTATGCCGGCGCCCGCAAGGTGATCATTTCGGCCCCGGCGAAAGGGGAGACCGATGGCGTTCAGTTTATTGTGCTGGGTGTGAACGATCACCTGATCAACAAAAATGATAAGGTGATTTCCAACTCCTCCTGCACCACCAACAATGTGGCGCCGCTGATCATGGTGCTTGACCGGCTGTGGGGCATTGAAAAAGCCTTCATTACCACCGTTCATTCGTACACCCGCGATCAGAACATATTGGACGGGCCGCACAAAGACCTGAGGCGCGGAAGGGCGGCCGCTTATTCCATAGTCCCGACCACCACAGGAGCTGCCAAAGCATCCACAAAGATATTTCCGCACCTGGCAAAAAATATTGGCGGAGCGGGTATACGTGTACCGGTTCCTGACGGCTCCCTTACCGACCTTACCTGCACTCTTTCCAAACCTACCAGCAGGGAAGAGATCAATGAAAAGTTCAAAGAGGCTTCGGAGACTTACCTTAAAGGGATACTTGAATACACTGAAGACCCTATTGTGTCAATGGATATCATCGGAAACCCCCATTCCGCTGTTTTTGATTCACAACTTACCGCTGTGTTGGGCGACAAAAACAAGCTCACCAAGGTGGTGGCCTGGTACGACAACGAGGTAGGCTACTCGCACCGTCTTGCCGAACTGGTGGAAAAGTTTGTGTAAGCCAATCCGGTAGAAAGGGTCAGCCCCCCGGACAGCATGGATTCCAGTCAGATCTTTCTTAAATGCTTTTTCCGGGAATCAGCATATTGTGAATAGTGGAAGTTTTACCAAAAACTCTGTTAATTTTGCAGCTTTAAACAGTTTTATTACTTTTTTTAATACGAAAGACATGAGAATACAAAAAATTGAAGCCATTGAAATACTTGATTCAAGAGGCAATCCTACCATTGAAACCGAACTGGTGCTTGAAGACGGAACCACTGCCAGCGCTATGGTTCCGAGCGGAGCATCCACAGGAGAGCGTGAAGCCTGTGAACTGCGCGACGGCGACAAAAACCGATACGGCGGTAAAGGCGTTTTGAAAGCCGTTGAAAATGTGAATAAAAAAATTGCCGAAGAAGTTGAAGGCAATGACTTCGTGAATCAGCGCGAACTTGATTATTTTATGATTGCGCTTGACGGCACACCCAATAAATCCAGACTGGGTGCCAACGCCATACTTTCAGTGTCAATGGCCTATGCCCGTGCTGAAGCCATGAGCGCCGGCATTCCCCTGTATCAGTACCTGGGGGGCAGCAATGCGCATTTGTTGCCTGTACCCTGCATGAACATCATCAACGGAGGGAAACATGCCGATAACAATTTGGATTTTCAGGAGTTTATGATCGCCCCGCACGGCGCGCCTACATTTACAGAAGCTATCCGGATGGGTGTGGAGGTATTTCACAGTCTCAAATCTATCCTGAAAGGCAAAGGCTACAGCACAGGCGTTGGCGATGAAGGCGGATTTGCCCCCAACCTTAAATCGAACGATGAAGCCGTTGAAGTCATCCTCGAAGCCATTGCCAATGCAGGTTATAAATCCGGCGATGAGGTAAGCTTATGTCTTGACCCCGCTGCCAGCGAGCTTTGGGAAGACGGCAAATACAAAATGTTTAAAAGCTCAGGCGATTTCATTTCAAGTGATAAACTGGTGGACCTCTGGGAAAGCTGGGTCAGGCAATATCCGATCATTTCCATTGAAGACGGATTGGCCGAAAACGACTGGGCAGGATGGCAAAATCTTACCAAAACGCTGGGTAAAAAAATTGAGATTGTGGGCGATGATATCTTCTGTACCAACAAAGATATTTTGGCCGAAGGCATTTCAAAAGGCATTGCCAATTCCATTCTTATAAAACTTAACCAGATAGGAACGGTTTCGGAAACGCTGGAAACGATTGAACTGGCATATAAAAACGGCTATCATGCGTTTGTGTCGCACCGCAGCGGCGAAACTCCCGATAGCTTCATTGCCGACCTTACAGTGGGCCTGAATACCGGCTTAATAAAAACCGGCAGCGGCTGCCGCGGTGAACGGATCGAGAAATTCAACCGGCTTATGCGAATTGAACATGAATTGGGTAAATCATCACGCTTTGCAGGGAAAAGGGCCTTTCAGAATGTTTTGTAGTTTATGCGGCTGCCAAATATGCAGTAAAAAATAACTTTATGTGACAGCGAATTATAAAAACCTTATCGGAGAAATAGCCCGCCTGAGCCATCTGGCGGGCGCACCTGATCTTGTGAGCCCGGTTTTACAACTGTTGGATGAGGAGCGTAAAACCATTCACATTGCTTTATTGGGCCAGTTTAAATCGGGGAAAAGCTCGTTGATTAACAGCATCATTGGCGAAAGCATTTTGCCTGTCGGCGTTGTGCCTGTTACAGCCATTGTTACCCGCCTGCAATATGGCAGCGAACCTAAACTTACCATCCGGTTTTCAGATAAAACAGAGGTTTCTGCCAGTTTCACCGATTTACCTTTGTATGTCACAGAAAAACTTAATCCGGGGAACCACCGGAATGTGTCGCTTGCCATCGTTGAACATCCGCTGTTGGAGCCCGTCAGAAATGTCAGTCTTGTTGACACCCCCGGTTTAAACAGCTTTTACAGGCACAACAGCGAAACCACCCTTCAGTGGCTTCCTTTTACAGGTGCGGCAATGATCAGCATCAGCGCTGAACGTCCGCTTTCAGAAGAAGATATAAATCTTATCAAAGGGACATTTCTGCATTGTCCCCATCTTGCGCTGGTCATCACTAAAACCGATTTGTTTACACCGGCCCAGATCGAAGAAATCAAAGCCCATATTGCCGTATCGGTAAGTAAAATTATACCCGGGGAAATTCCCATATTCGAGTATTCCGTTTTTAACGGGTTGGAACATCACAGGCGTACCCTCACAGATCATTTCATCAGCCGTTTTAACCGGGATTTTGAGAAAGAATACGATGAGATTATCCGGTATAAGATTCGTTATGCCATCCGGCAAAGTATCCGTTATACCGAGCTGGCCTTACAGGCCGCAATGAAACGGGAAAAGGAAAAGGATGCCATCATCCTGGTTTTAAAAGAAATTGCAGCAAACAGGCATCACCATGAAAGGGAAATGCTGCTGTCCGCAACTGCATTTAAAGGCGAAACCAGGGATAAACTCGAAACCCTGATATTTCCATTTATGACGGAGCTTTCCCAAAAGCTGGTGAAACAATTTGCCGGTGATTATTATACATGGAAGGGTTCTTTGTTCGGGGTGTCGCGCTGCTTTGAGCAATGGCTGAAAGAGAATCTTGGCCGTGAAATAGCCGGAATGGAAAAACAATGCTTCAGGCAAATAAATCAAATTGTGAAAGAGGCGGCAGGTTATTATGAATACTCTTCATTGCAATACAGGCAAAGGCTGAATGACAGGATCCAACAGATGTTCGGGGTCGCCCTGCCCGATATTTCGTGGCAAATTGAATTTTCAGGCATCGACAAACCTGATGTTTCCGTTTACAGAGCTTTTGATTCGCATCTTGACACACTGTTGTTTTTCCTTCCCATGAAATGGTTCAACCGCTTGTTTTATCGTCATTTTGAAAAACAAATCCCGGGCGAGGCGGAAAAGAACCTGTACCGGTATATTTCCGGCATAACGGAGAAAATCATTAAATCCATTGATGCCATTCACCGCCAGGCCTTATTGTTCATCATCAATGAGAATAAGGACGTTGAACGTATTTTGCTGAATGACAGCGGCAACCGTATTGAGTTGCAGTCTGTCATCCACCGTTTGAAAGAACTTGAGATTACAACCAGTGAAGTGACAGATCATTAAATTTTAGGAATATGGCTGACGACCGGCAGATAATTTTTTCAATGTATAAGGTGGGAAAGATTTTTCCGCCACATAAGCAGGTGATTAAAGACATATCGCTTTCGTTTTTTTTGGGGGCGAAAATCGGGATCATCGGTTTGAACGGTTCCGGGAAATCCACCCTGTTGAAGATCATTGCGGGCATAGAGAAAGAGTTCCAGGGCCAGGTTTCTTTCTCACCCGGATATACCACAGGGCATTTTTCGCAGGATCCGGAACTTGACCCTTCGAAGACCGTTCTGGACATCATCAGGGAGGGTGTGAGTGAAGTTGTGGATATGCTTGCAGAGTATGAAGAGATTAACCGGCAGTTCGGTTTGCCCGAGGTTTACGGAGATCCTGTAAAACTCGAAAAGCTGATGGAGAAACAGGCAACCATTCAGGAGAAGATTGACGCCGCCGATGCCTGGAATCTCGACAACCGGCTTGAGCAGGCGATGGACGCCCTGCGCTGCCCTGCCGGGGATACGCCTGTAAGTATCCTTTCAGGGGGGGAAAGACGTCGAGTGGCCTTGTGCAGGCTCCTTCTCCGGCAACCTGACATCCTCCTCCTCGATGAGCCTACCAACCACCTGGATGCCGAATCGGTGGAATGGCTGGAGCAGCACCTCAAACAGTACAAGGGAACAGTGATTTGTGTAACCCATGACCGTTATTTTTTAGACAACGTGGCGGGCTGGATACTTGAACTCGACAGGGGGGAGGGGATACCCTGGAAAGGAAATTACACCAGCTGGCTTGAGCAGAAACAGAAACGGCTTGAAATGGAAGAGAAAGGCGCTTCAAAACGCCGGAAAACCCTTGAGCGTGAACTTGAATGGGTGCGGATGAGTCCCAAAGCCCGTCATGCCAAGAGCAAAGCCAGGCTGGGAGCCTACGAAAGATTGCTGAATGAGGATGTCAGGCAAAGGGAGGAACAACTGGAATTGTTTATTCCGAATGGCCCGAGATTAGGCGACAAAGTGATTGTAGCACAGGGAGTTTCCAAATCGTATGGCGACAGGCTGCTGTTTGAGAACCTGGAATTTGCCCTGCCCCGCAACGGGATTGTGGGCGTGATCGGTTCAAACGGCGCAGGGAAAACCACTCTTTTCAGAATGATCCTGGGCCTGGAAAAACCGGATACGGGCAGCTTTTCCATCGGAGAGTCGGTCGTGACAGGATATGCCGATCAGACCCACGCTGACATTGTTCCTGAAAAGACCGTTTACCAGGTGATTTCCGGGGGCAATGATGAAGTGATGGTGGGCGGTCGCCTGATCAATGCCAGAGCTTTTGTTGCAAGGTTCAATTTCACCGGGGCCGACCAGGAGAAAAAATGTGCTGTTCTCTCTGGCGGTGAACGGAACAGGCTTCACCTTGCCATCACCCTCAAATCCGGTGCAAATGTGCTGCTCCTTGATGAGCCCACCAACGACATAGATGTAAATACCCTCAGGGCGCTTGAGGAAGGCCTTGAAAATTTTGCCGGCTGTGTGATGACGATTTCCCACGACCGTTGGTTTTTAGACCGCGTGGCAACCCACATCCTGGCATTCGAAGGCAATTCACAGGTTTATTTCTTCGAAGGAAGTTATTCCGAATACGAGGAAAACAAAAAGAAAAGGCTGGGCGACACTACGCCTCAAAGGATCAGGTACAAAAGACTCAACTGATGTTCAGGGTTTATTCCCAACCAGCCAACTTGTCTGTCGTATCCGCCGGTTGGCGGAGAAGGCAGATCAATACACTACTTCTCCAGCGGTTCCCATTCGGCGAAGTGGTCGCTGACGACATGGGTTTTGGGATCGGTCACCCAGGATTCGTTGGAGTTGTATGTCCAGCCCATGGTTTCTGAACCGCCCCCGCTTTGGGTGGTAATGAGAAAACGGTGATCCAGATGCCCGATGTAATGTGCCTGGTCGCGGGGCCGGTCATGGTCGCCGCCGCTGGGATCAATGGGAACCCAGCCATAACCGGGCAGATAAACCTCCACCCATCGATGGAAAACATCGTCCATGCAGGCGTAGTCGCCTCTGACGACAACGGATCCTGCATAACGGGCAGGCAATCCGGCAGCGCGGCACAGGGCGATGTAAACAAATGAATATTCGCTGCAGGAGCCGTTGCCGCGTTCAAGCACTGTGGGCGCTGTGTTCCAGCCCCCGGCCATCTCATAATACATGTGATCAATCAGGTAGTTGAATATCTTTCTGAAAACCATGTAGGCATTGGTTTCATTGCCAATGGCTGCTTTAAGTGCATTTTGAATGACCGGATGGTCGTACTGGTATTTCTCATTGTTTTCCAAATACTTATCCTTTATCTCCTGCGGAATGTCATCCACTGTTCCAACCTCCTCAGGATAAATGAAATATCTCACTTCATGAATCTTTGCAACAGTCACCATTTCACCAGCCACTTTTTCACCCGGATTCACATTCTCAAAATGAAAATGGGCGGTTTCCTGTCCCCATTTATCTGTAATCCGGTTAAATTCAGGCTTAAACACGGGTGGAACAAGAATGCTCTGGCTTGGCCTGTCATTCGGTATGGCCAGGTGAATATCTGCTTCCCTGACGATACCGGGCCCAAAGTTGGTGATCTCATGCCTGAAAGTGATCTTTGCCTCATGAGCATTGTATTGTCTGTACTTTACACCATCCCTTACCCTGAGCTTGTATATCCTGTCGTTCTGATAATCTGCCGCCCAGAGGTTTTGCCCGTCGAAGGCGAGTCCGGTGGTAAACGGACCCGGTGCATCAGTTATGATAATAACGCTCCCGTTGCCGGGGTCAACCATATAAATCTCGTCTTTCAGGCGGTCGGAAATCCAAAGGTATTTTCCGTCGAAAGTGAGTCCCCGCGGGTCAGAAGAAGGAGAATCGAATGATACTATTGTAGTTCCATCCTCAGGACTGAACCGGATAAGTTCGTCGGATGCATTGTCGACACACCACAGATACTGACCATCCCAGGCAAGGCCTCTCGGGGAAGAGGAAGGTGCAGGGATTGTTTTCAATACCCT
Organism: Bacteroidales bacterium; assembly: GCA_016927695.1. GTDB lineage: Bacteria > Bacteroidota > Bacteroidia > Bacteroidales > JAFGHD01 > JAFGHD01. Next base: position 17,014 of record JAFGME010000039.1, on the reverse strand, counting down.
GCCGGTTTCCGGATCTAATCTGTAGATCTTACCATTATAATTTTCAGACAGTGGGATACCCCCTTTGATATCGGCATTCCACAGGGCCTCGCCATCCCAGGCAAGCCCTTCGGGCCAGTAGCCCGGTGAAGGTATTTCATGAACAATCTTACCATCGGCCGGGTTGATCCTGAATATTTTATCGCTTTGATAATCTGCCACCCATAAATATTCGCCGTCAAAAGCCAGGTCAGTGGGAAAATCTCCCGGCGTGGCAACCGAATCAATGATTTCACCGGTATAGCCGTAGGATAACAAGGGCAAAACAAGGCTTGCCATGGCCAAAAATGAATAATACATGCTTTTCATAATGAATTTATCTGATTACTGCCCAAATGTATCAAAATTTTTACATCAAAATATTTGATTATATCTCTTGATTGATATTTTTTTTATAATTTTCGCCCCTCTAAAACAGGAATATGGAAGACCCTTATTGTTGTCCGAATATGGAAGTTTGCCGGCTGGTCACTCTGCCGGGCTTTGATACGGGAATCGTCCCCCGTGAACATTATCTGCAATCTTACTGCCGGTCGGAATCCCAAAAATGGCTCGGGTGCAAAAGATTCATCACGAAAAACGAGCTTGGTTTCTGTCCTGATTTCGTACTTCCCGACAGCGATATGGACATGGATATGATCATTGACAAATTTGACGAAAAAGAATCAATACAATAAAAACAGAAGAATTCATGGCATCATTAGAAATTGACGGAAGAGTTTTTGATGTGGACGGCGACGGGTTTCTTTCCGATCCCGCCATCTGGAATGAGGAAGTTGCCCGGCTCATTGCAAAATATGACGGCATTGAAGACATGGGTGAGAAGCACTGGGCTGTAGTGAATATCATCAGGAAAAACTGGGAGGAAAAAGGAATGGCGCCCATGATCCGGGTTATATGCCAGGAATCGGGCCTGCGGCTCAGGGAGATTTATGAACTGTTTCCGCTGGGACCTGCCAGGGGAGCCTGCCGTGTCGCCGGTTTACCTAAACCCGACGGCTGTGTTTAATCCCGGAGTTGTGCACTGGTATGCCTGGCTGTCCCTGATATCAGCGCTTATCTGTGTGATTAGCCTTGGGGTGCATGTGTATCGCCTTGTCAAAGCGGGAAACCCCGTGGATTATTCGCAAAAGAGGGGCAATACGGGTGCCGCCATACGCTATTCCATGACACGGGCCATGAGTCCTGCCAGAAAAGAATCGGCCTACCTGCACCTGCCCACCTACACCGCAGGAATCATTTATCACCTGGGCACTTTCATCGCCATTCCGGTATTTGTCCTGTCAGTGTTCAATGTTCCGATACCGTTGTCTTTTGCCGTGCCGGTTTCCTGGTTTCTGGTCATCTCAGGGGTTTGCGGCGCAGCCATTTTTGTTAAAAGAGGGGTGAAGAAGGATTTGCGCTATCTTTCCAATCCTGACGATTTCATCTCTAATTTCCTGGTGAGCGCAGTTCATTTTACAACTGCCCTTTATCTGTATTCACAGGGATACGACGCCTTGTACTTCATCAGTGTGAGTGTTTTGCTGTTGTATATGCCATTGGGAAAACTCAGGCATGCGGTGTATTTTTTTGCAGCCCGTTATCATTTAGGATTTTTTTACGGATGGCGGGGGGTGTGGCCTCCCAAATAAACCACTTTGAACATGGAACACCTTTCAAAGGATCAGATAAAGAAGGCGCTGGATGTGCTGAACACAGCCGACGGCAAACTTCTTACCCATCTTAACAGTTGCGTACACTGCGGCCTGTGTGCCGAAAGCTGCGTATATTTCAGGGCCATGTCCGATATACGCTTCATCCCCGCATCCAAAGTGGATATTGTTTCATCCGTTTACAGGAGATATCATACCCTGGCGGGCAAAGTGGCACCGGGCCTTACCGGGGCAAGAAAGCTCAACAGCAAAACGGTGGAGGAGATGATCGATCTGCTGTACGGGGCCTGCACCATGTGCGGAAGGTGTGTTTCACATTGTTCCGTTGGCGTGGATATCAGCTATGTGGTCAGAAAAGGCCGGGAAATGCTTGCCGGTATGGGACTGGTGCCGCGTACATTGCAATCGACGGTGGATGCGGCCATCACTACGGGCAACAACATGAGCATATCCGATGATGAATTCAGGGATACCCTGTCATGGCTTGAAGAAGACCTCAGGTTTGAGGTGAATGACGATAATGCATCCATTCCTCTTAATGTAAAGGGGAGGAAATTTCTCTACACCCTCAATCCGCGCGAACCGAAATTCTTTCCGCTGTCGATCTCTGCCATGGCCAAAGTATTCTATGCCGCAGGTGAAAGCTGGACCCTTTCCACACGGATGTACGATGTGACCAACTACGCCTATTATTCGGGCAACCTGGAGGAGGCGGCTGTTATTGCGCAACGGCTGTGCGATGAGATGCATCACCTCGAAGCCGGAAAATGTGTGCTTGCTGAATGTGGCCACGGTTCACGGGCGTTCCGCTGGGAAGGGCCCAATTACATACACCGGGAATACCCTTTCGAAGTCATTACCTCCGTGGAGCTTTTAGCTCAATATCTCAGGAAGGGCCGGATAAAAACCGATCCGGAAAAGAACACGGAAATCGTCACATTGCACGATCCCTGCAACCTGGTAAGAAGCGGCGGCATACTTGAGGAGCAAAGGTATATTTTGAAAAAATCGGTTAAGAATTTTGTGGAGATGACGCCCCACGGCAATGACAACCTCTGTTGCGGCGGCGGAGGGGGCCAGCTCGCCATGAGCGAATACAACGGGCGAAGACTGAAAATCGGGGAGCTGAAAGCCGATCAGATACGGAAAACAGGGGCCAAAATCGTAGCTACGCCCTGTCATAACTGTGTTGACCAGCTATCGCAGTTAAACGTCACTTTCAAGCTGGGAGTGCAGATCAAGACCCTCGCTGAGATCGTGGCCGACGCTCTTGTCCTTGAAGAAAAAAAAGTTTTATCACCAGAAAAAAGCATACATAATGAGTAAATTGATTTACCTTGACAATTCGGCAACGGCTTTCCCAAAACCGGAAGAAGTGTACCAATTCATGGATTCCTTTTACAGAAAGCACGGGGTTAACCCGGGGCGGTCAGGGTTTGATGCGGCCATCGAAACCGAAGAGATTGTACACGGCACCAGGGCGCTCGTGGCCGGATTGTTTAATGCTGACGACCCCAACCGGCTTACCTTCAGTTATAATGCAAGCGACTCGCTGAATATGGTGTTGCAGGGGATGGCGGAAAAAGGCGACCACGTGATCACCACTTTCCTGGAGCATAATTCGGTGCTCAGGCCGCTTTACCACCTTGACCAGGCCGGCATCACCGAAACCACTCATGTAATGTTTGATGCAAAAGGGTATATTGACCCTGACGACATCAAAAAAGCCATCAAACCCAATACGAAGATGGTGGTGGTGAATCACTGCTCCAATGTGATCGGAACCATCCAGCCCCTGGAAGAAATCGGAAAGGTATGCAGGCAGGCAGGCGTTTACTTTGTTGTTGACAGCAGCCAGAGCGCAGGCGCCGTGGAGATCGACATGAAAACCATGGGAATAGATGTTTTATGTTTCACAGGCCACAAGTGCCTTATGGGCCCAACAGGGATAGGCGGATCTTATATCATGGAAGATATACCTGTGAGGGGAACCCGTTTCGGCGGCACAGGCGTTCGTTCGGCAGTGAAAACACACCTGGTGGAATTCCCTTACAGGATGGAATGCGGCACGCTGAATATCGTCGGAGTGGCCGGCCTCAACGCCGGTGTAAACTGGGTGAAGAAAAACGGGATCAACGAACTGCATAAAAAGGAAATGGACCTGTGGGAAAAACTGAGGGACGGTTTGAGGAACATTGAAGGAGTTACCATGTATTGTGTGGATTCGCGTGAGAACCACAATCCGGTGCTTAGTTTCAACATCAATGGTTTTGATGCCGGCGATGTAGGTACCATGCTCGACGTGGACTACAGCATTGCCTCACGAACCGGGCTTCAGTGCGCTCCCAAAGTACACGAAGGCATTGGAACTTTTGATATTCACGGTACCGTAAGATTCAGCATCGGCCCTTTCAACACGGAGGAAGACATCGCCAGCGCCATTGAAGCTGTGAGGGAAATCGCTGCAATAAGAAATTAGCCGACTGAAACATACCGCTATGAAAAAAACTACCGAAACTGCCGGTCATAGTTATACCGGGCCGGTCATTGATGTGGCCGTTAAACTGGGAACTTTAGCCCTTGTTTTTTTTCTTTGCCTGCGTATTCTTTCCCCTTTTGTGGCGGTCATTTTGTGGGCCGTCATCATCGCTGTGGTCACGATGCCCTTGTTTTCCCGGCTTTCAGAACGGCTGGGAAACAGGAAAAAACTTTCGGCCATCATCATCACTTTTGCCCTGTTGCTGGTCATCCTCCTCCCTGTCGCATTGTTTGCCGGAAGTCTTGCTGACGGAATCATTGTTCTCAGGGAAAATTTTGAGCAGGGAAAGCTGGTTATCCCACCTCCGGCAGTAAGTGTTAAGGAAATCCCGGTCATCGGGGGCATGATTTTCGGGATATGGGAGATGGCATCTGAAAACCTTTCGGGACTGGCAGAGAAATACAGTGAGGAAATCCTTACGGCAGGAACCTGGGCGCTCGGCGCACTGATGAATACAGGTTTGGGTATGGTGTTATTTTTAGTGTCAATCGTAATTTCAGGGGCGCTGCTGGCCACCTCTGAGGGAGGCGCAAAACTGATACACAGGCTTTTTATCAGACTGGCAGGTGAAAGAGGCGATGAATTTTTTATGATGTCGGCCCTTACCATCCGGAATGTGGCCAAAGAAGTGATAGGGATTGCATTTATCCAGGCATTGCTTGCAGGCATCATTTTTATTGCTGCCGGAGTGCCTTACGCAGGGCTTTGGGCGTTGCTCTGCCTTATCCTGGGTATTATACAGGTGGGGCCGGGACCGGTGATTGTTCCGGTGATGGTATATATTTTTTATGACACCACCTTTTGGGCTTCAATGCTGTGGACCTCCCTGCTCAGCCTGGTAATGGTTGTAGACAATGTTCTGAAACCGTTGCTGATGGGAAAGGGGGCTTCTGTTCCCATGTTGGTGGTTTTCTTAGGCTCCACCGGAGGATTTATGGCTTTCGGGTTCATCGGTCTTTTTGCCGGAGCCATACTGCTTTCATTGGGATATAAGCTTTTCATAGCCTGGCTTGAACCCACCATATAAGTACGACATTCCTACTCTTTCCAAAAGACCTGGTTTTTCGGTTTTTTCCACTGAATAAGCCAAGGTATGATCTTCACCCACCCTGCGCCGTCGAAGAGGATTCATAGCCCGACACTATCCCCTGCAATGCCTGGCGCCCCAGTCCCCGAGAGTGCACTTTTTGGTTCCTAAGGCATAACATGGTGCCGGCAGGAGCAATGCATTTGTGCATGGTCAACAAAATATCCGTGTTATGAGTTCCCCCCGGGGCTCACTCATGATAATAAAATAATTTATTTTTAAATAAACCCAAATCCGCCACTAGGAGGTACGAAATCCCGCCTGCCTTTGTCACGGCCTTTGGAATGGCGGGTGCGTTGGGATTAGCGATGGATTTGGGTTAATCCCCGCCTGCCGGACAGTACATCCCTTTGTCGATTGGTCATTGTAATGAGCACATAATTAAATCATTACATAGCATTATTTCTAATGACCGTCATTAGACCTAATATTCTAATGACCGATTTGGGATAAATTAATTCCCTGTGAGATCCGACCATTAAAGACGGCCTGTATTATTACGCACTTGTAGTGAAGGTTGAGAAGATGGCACGGAAAAGATGATGATCAGATGATCAACGGTATTTCTGTTTTTGCTGCCAACGGTGGCAGCGGTGTTGAAGACATCTGCGGTTTACCTGATAATGATCTCATCACAGAAAATCCATGAAGGAAGGCCGGCGCCCGGGTGCCAGGCAGGGCATACTCCCGGATTTTTAGCGGTGACTTTGACAAACCTTGTCATTACTGGTCCGAATTTCACTTCAAAGGTTTCGGTAAAGCTCCCTGCTTTGCCGGCAGGCGTCTGATTATTCAGCCGCCCTCTTTCGGTGAAGTTTTCTCCGTCGGTTGAGGTTTCAACCCTGACATACTGTGGCAGGAACACCCATGATTTATTGTCCTGGAGGAAATCCATCCTTACTGCCTTCACGTTTGCCTCCTCTTGCAGGTCAATGATGGCGACCAGGTCGGGGCCTTCAAAACCCAGCCAGTTGTAGTGGTAGTCGTTTATTCCACTGAGCCCGTCAGTGAGTCCCTCCGGGCCTCCGGCCGGATATTTGTCGCTGGCCTGTGTGAGCAGCTTTACCGGTTTGCCTTGTCCAAGAGGGTTTTTAAAGCTTGATTCCACAAATTGCAAAATGGTTTGCCTGTATTCTTCAGGGGGATTGCCATGCTCCCAATAACGGGTGATGCCTTTATTGACGGCAATATCCGTGAACCTGCCGAGCCGTTCCAGCATGTCCTGTCTCACTTCACGTCCGTTTTCCGTTTTTTTGAAATAGGTGAGGTTCTCATCCACATCCCTGAGTGAGATATCCAGCACGGCAAATTCAAGCGGTAACCGTGCAATCTGAACCCTTTCGAGATATTGAGGCTGGTTGCTCACAATGCTTTCAGCGTCATCGAAAATGGCTTCATAGGTACTGATCAGTTCAGGCGTGAGGAAGCTGTGAATGCCATCGTTGGGATAGCCGTAAATACCGAGATTGCCTCCGGAGTATTCCAGCGCATCGTGCATAAGAGTGATGTATTGCCGTATGAAATCGCCGGCAGATCCGTAATATGCGTACACAAAATCATCAATGAGGGTTTCCACATCGGCATCAGGATCCCATAACAGCTTTGCAATCAGATATTGCCTCAGCTCATAGAACTCACTGATCAGGTTGCCGCTGCCTTGCTGAAACATCATTTTAATCCCCATGTCCCTGAAGTATTGTATGTTTGGTTTTAGCACCCTCAGGTTCGGAAAAGGGCTGATCAGATTCCGGAACTGCACCACATAATCCCACATGTAAATATTGCCGGTGAGCCGGCGCCAGTCTTCCACATCTTTTCTGAAGGAGGCGCTCAGTGAATCGGTAGCCAGGGGTCGGCTGCGGTTACATTCGATGGAACAGAGCATGATATTTACATTGTCAGCCGGTCTGATACCGGTGGGGGCCTGCCTTGTATACTGATAGGCAAGGGTTGAGATGACCCTGTCAGGGAATAATCCGGCCACCCTGTTTACAAACCAGACCATCGCTCCGGAATAACCTCCGTATTGATCGTAAAGCTTTTTACATTCATCACATTCACAGGCTTTGTAAGTGTCGTTTTGCGACACCGACCAGTATAAGGCTCCGGGTTTTTCTGCCATCCTTTCTTCCAGCCCTTTAACCACCAGTTCAAACACTTCAGGATTGGACAGGCATAGCTGGCCATCGGGGATCCTTTGAACCTTAAGATAGGAAAAGTATTCGGGATGATCCTTAAAGTATTTTTCAGCAGGTACAAGATCATCAAAGGTGTGGACAAACATGCCCCATTCGTTGTCGCCTTCCTTGAGATGGAGTTTGTGCCAGTTTCTGTAAGACTCATCCTTCCGGGGGTCGGGCATGTGCAGTTCCCTGAAGGTAAAATCCGGCTCAAACACCCGGTCCATGGCCGGCAGGTTGAGATCGTTTTTCAGGGGGATCATTGTTACTTCTGCAGATAGTTTTCTGCATCCGAAATACTCATCCAACAGGGTGTACACCCCATACAGGGTGCCGGTTTGTGTTTTTCCTGCGATGAATATCCTGTTTCCTTTCGACTTAATCATGAAGCCGTCGCCGGATAGTTCCGCCGGCGCTCCGGAGTATTCAGAAGCCTCCAGCCGGTTGGTATTGCCTATGTTGATCTCATAATTTTTTTCCGATGCCCTGTCGGTAAGTATCCTCAGATGGGCGCCTGTGAGGCGTTCGATGTATTTTTTCAGTTCGGCGGCAGCCAGCTTTTCTTTGTCGCCTGCCTGTTCAGAAATAATAATGACGAATTTTGAAGCGCCGTTTCTGACAACCGGGATTTCCCTTTCCATACAGGCGGTGAGCAAAGCGGTTGCCAGCGCCAACAATAAGTACAGGTGATTTTTTCTCATTTGTTTTCCGGATTGCTGTGAAATAAGACATTGTCAGGGACAGGTGATTTTTTCAGTCCGGGACCTTTCATGAGCACTTTCAGTTCATCGCTTCCCCCTTTTTCAAAGAAGGTCACACGGATAGCGTGCATCCCTTTGGCAAGTGCGGTTTCGCCTTTTGCTTCCTGCATCCCGTGCAGCCCGTCGTTGAAAACTACCGGGGTATCGTCGATGTAAAGCATGCTGCCGTCATCGGAGTCGGTATAAAAAGTATAAACGCCATCCGAAGCAATATGAATGTAACCTTCGAAACAGAAAGCGTAATGATCCTCCTTTTGTTTGTATTTCAGGGAGAAATTTTCCACCGTCCCTTCAGCCGTATGCCGAAGTATGGTGAAATCAGGAAGGCTGTCCCAGTCGCCTTCGTAATAGCTGTAACGGATCCCCTTTGCGGTATTTGCAACAGGGGAGGGCATCAGCGGGACAACTTTGACAAAGCGGGCTGTCACAGAATCGCTCACTGCTGTACCGTTTCTGAAGCACCTGGCAGATACGGCAGACGAATTCTCAATCACAATAAAATCACCTGCCGGCTGAGACGCAGCGGTCGGCAATGTGCCGTTAAGCGTGTATCGGATCTCCACGTTTTCCCGTTCAGAAAGGAAGCGAATCTGTAAAGTGTCGGTGAAAATCCTTTGTGCCGCCCTGATCTGCGGGGGGTTGCTCACATCGGGTTTTCCATTGATTTCGAGTACGACAACGGTATTGACAGTGTCTAAAGGAGATGCGGGCAATTGTACCAGCAGTGCATCTTCATCACGGCTTATGGCAAGTGCATTGTCGGGCTGCAACAGTAAAAAAGCCTTTTCAGGGTCATTGTACAATCCGGAAATCCTGAGCAGTCTGTTTTCAGGCAGTTCAAAAACATGCAAATAGAGGCGGGTTCCTTTTGCTGTTTGTTTTTGTGTGCATCTGCCCCATGAAAGATGCCTGAACGGGCTGGCGGAAGTGCCATAGATGGCTTCGCCGTTTATTTTCATCCAGGCGCCGATTTCATTCAGCCTTTCCACCGATTCCTCCGGGAAGCTGCCATCGGGTTTTGGCCCGACATTAAGAAGAAAATTACCTCCTTTGGATGCAATGTCGGCCAGTTTGCGGATGAGGTCGGAGGTGGATTTCCAGTTGTTGTCGTATTGGTTGTAGCCCCAGTGGTCGTTCATGGTCATGCACGATTCCCAGTCAACACCGGGCAGGCCTGTTTCCGGGATTTCCTGCTCGGGGGTACCGAAGTCGCCCATGTATCCTCCTTCTCTGGTAAGACCTGCCATTCCCGATCTGCCTTTATCCACCCTGTTGTTGATGATGATGGAAGGTTGCAGGTTTCTGACAAAATTGTACAAATCTCTTCCGTGTTCATGTTTCCAGGCGCCCTCCCATTCCCCGTCGAACCAGAGAACACCGATCTCACCGTAATTTCCCACGAGTTCAGCCAACTGGTTTTTCAGATACACCATAAACCTGTCCATGTCGGCATCCCCTTCCGGCCGGTCTGTTTCCCAGTCCCTGCGGGGCAGGTAGTCGGGATGGCGCCAGTCCATAATGGAATGATACCAGCACATTTTAATTCCTTCTTCCCGGCAGGCATCCGACAATTCCTTCAGGATATCTCTTTCAAAAGGGGTTGACATCACGTCAAAATCAGTGTGCTTTGAGTCAAACAGGCAGAATCCGTCATGATGTTTGGAAGTGATCACCATGTATTTCATGCCTGCATTTTTGGCCATTTTCACCCATTCGTCAGCGCGGAAGCGGACCGGATTAAACTGATCCCTGAAGAGGTCATACTCCTCAAGGGGTATCTGAGCCGTTGTTCTGATCCATTCGGCATGATGGGTTTCGCCTTTCCATTCTCCGGCGGGTATGGCATACAATCCCCAGTGGATGAACATACCGAAGCGGGCCTCGCGCCACCATTCCATGCGCCGGTCTTTCTCTGCGGGCGATTCGGCGGTGAAATCCTTCGGGGGTGGATCACAGGTAGTTAACAGCAGGAGCGCTGCGAGGAGGGGAATAATGCCCGGAAGCAAAGTTCTGTACATATTTGATGCTGTTTATATGACAATCATTGCGGGTAAAGTTAAATTTTAAATTCGAATCTCAGAGACTGTGTAAAATTGATTTTCTGTGAATAAAATCCAAAACACAGCAGGGGGTGGAAAAACGTTTCACCTGTAGTTTTTGACCTGCAGGGTTAAGTTGGGTTTTCAGGGAATTGCCGCAGGGCCATTACTGCCTGAACACCTTCACCTCCACAGCGGTAGGGCCTTTGGGACCGGGCACCCTGAGAAACATCACAACATTGTCCTCCCGGATATCTTCAAGCAGGTTGTTTGCATGCACAAAAATACTCTCGCCTGTCACAGAGTCTTTAATAAAACCATACCCTTTTGAATCGTTAAAAAAGGTCACAATCCCTTTTCTTATCGGATCTGCCTTTTCACTGTCCTCAAGTTTTGGGATGCCGATTTCAATGTCTTCAAGTTTGATTTCCGATTTAGCATCAGGATCAGGAGGGGTGGCTGTAATGTTGCCGTTTTCATCCACATAGGCCATCATGTCATCAAGGCCGCTTTTTTTGGGGTTGTCTTTACGTTCCAGCCTTTTCTTTTCCTTTTCTTTTCTTTTTTTTTCCTTTTTGTTTCTGACTTCCTTTTTGTTGAAAGATTCCTGAGATCTACCCATTATTTAATTTTTGTGAATAAGAATTTGGCAAATATACGATTATTTTAAGAATTATCATTTTCAGGGTCTGATATCAGTAAAGGCCGTGAAAAATCATGGCTTCACTCCCGGTTTTCCTTCCGGGTTCCCTTTTTTCTGCCCCTGTCTTCTTCTGTAGCCGGTTCAACATTTATAGTCCTTCCGTTGAACCTGCTTTTTTTCAACGAATTCATCACTTTTGAAGCATATCTTTCCCCCACTTCAAAAAATGAAAAGTTATCCTTGATGTCAATGTCGCCGATATTGATATCCCTGTCGTGGGTGCTGTCGTTAATCAAACCGATGAGCCTGACAGGAAGGATGCCGTCTTTTTTGCCAAGATTCACGAAAAACCTGGCATATCCTCCCTTTCTGTGCCTGCTTTGTCCGGGCCGTTCCCCTTTTTGTCTTTTCCCCTGCCTTTCATGTTGTTCTTCTTTTTCATTGAGGTCGGGGGTATTTTTGTAATACTCCAGGAAACGGTTAAACTCAAGGGAGACAAAATGCTTGATGATCTGTTCCTTGGAAAGCCACTCCAGTTTTTTATTCACCGTTCCCATGAACGGGGCAATCTGCTCTTCATCCACTTCCACCCTTTCCATCCTGTCGATAAGATTGAAAAGTTGCTTTTTGCAAATCTCGACGCCTGTGGGCACAGGCATTTTTTCGAACTTTTTGCCGATGATTTTTTCTATCAGCGGGATGCTGTTCTTCTCCCTGTAGTTTACTATGGCGATGGAGATGCCTGATTTTTCGGCTCTTCCGGTCCGTCCGCTTCTGTGGGTATAGATATCCAGTTCTTCGGGCAGATTGTAGTTGATGATGTGGGAGATATCGCTTACATCGATACCCCGTGCTGCAACATCAGTAGCCACAAGCATCTGGAGGGTTCTTTCCCTGAAACGTTTCATCACATGGTCGCGCTGAGACTGGGAAAGGTCTCCGTGCAAGGCATCCGCATTGTACCCGTCTTTGATCAGCTTATCGGCCACCTCTTTGGTTTCCGTTCTGGTACGACAAAAAACGATGCTGTAAATGTTGGGATTGAAATCGGCGATCCTTTTCAGGGCTTCATAACGGTCGCGGGCATGAACCTGGTAATAGATATGCCGCACATTTTCAGCTCCTGCATTCTGTTTCCCGATGGTGATCTGCACCGGATTATTCATATACCTGCCTGCAATCCGTGCCACCTCTTTGGGCATGGTGGCCGAAAAAAGGAAAGTTCTTTTACTTTCAGGCGTCTTTTCGAGGATACTGTCGAGTTCATCCCTGAATCCCATGTTGAGCATCTCGTCCGCTTCATCCAGGATGAGGGTCCGGATGGCCGAAATATTTGCGACTTTCCTCTTGATCAGATCAAGCATCCTGCCTGGTGTGGCCACAATCACATGGACCCCTCTTTTCAGCGCTTTTATCTGAACTTCAATGCTGGCCCCTCCATACACAGGCACTACCCTGAATCCGGGCAGATGTGTTGAATAACTTTCAAAATCTTTGGATATCTGCATGCACAGTTCGCGTGTAGGCGCCAGGATCAGGGTACTGACCGTCAAATCGCTGATGTCTGTTTGCTCAATCACCGGCAATCCAAACGCGGCAGTCTTGCCGGTCCCCGTTTGGGCAAGCCCTACAATGTCTTTCTCAGAGTTCAGGATGATGGGGATAATTTGTTCCTGGATTGGCGTCGGCCTGATGTATCCAAGCTCTTCAATGCCTTTTAGAAGATTGGGCGAAAGGCCCAATGTGTTAAATGTCAAAATATTGTCTTTTAAAAAATTAAGCTGCAAAATTATGGATATTAATCATACGAAATACATGCACGGTAACAAAATAAAGCCATCTGCATTTCAGGGTCATTTTGCAGGAGATGAAAGATTGTCATGACCTCCTGTTGCTGAAACACTTTCATTCGCCAAACAGTTCTGTTTTAATGCCTGCTATTCTTCTGGCCTCCACCCTTACCTGCCGCATGTGGCCGTAGTTGGTTGCAAAGTAAATGGCCGGGCTATACATGTTACCGAAAAACCTTTTAAACACCGAAGAAAGGCTGTAAAACTTTTTTCTTGCGTTGATTTTCCCGATCTGCAGTTCATAAGGGGTCATGTTTTTGGGCTTGAATACCACTGTGTTGTGATCATAATACCTCCAGTCCGTGGTGGTCAGCCGTTGATCCCTTTTGAGATCTTCATAAACTTTGGTTCCGGGATAAGGGGTTAACACATTGAAAGAAACGGTACTCACCTTGTTTTTCATCAGAAACCTTAAAGTTTCATCAAAAACATCCTTTTTATCGCTGTCAAAGCCAAAGACCATGGAGGCGTGGATGAGAATGCCCATCTTTTTGATCTTAGCCAGGGCATTTTCGAGATTTTTGATATCCTTGATTGCCTTGTGCATGGCTTGAATCTGTTCTTCACAAACACTTTCCAGACCGATGAAAAGCGCCTTGCATCCGCTGTCGGCTGCGAGCTGCATCAGTTCATCGTCATTCACCAGGAGTGAGATGGAAGCCTGCCCCACCCATTTTATCTTCAAAGGAGCGATGGCCCTGAACAATTTCCGGGCATAGGCAGGATGACCGATGATATTATCGTCAAGGAATATAAAATTCCTTGCGCCGGATTCCTGTATGTCACGGACAATGTTTTCAACAGGCACGTGCCTGATCTTTTTCCCGAAAAGGTTTGAAACGCAACAGAAATCACAATTGTAGGGACAACCTCTGCTGGTCATGATGGGAAACAGCCTGAAAAGCCTTTTCCTGATGATTTTTCGAAAATCCTTCGGAACGTATTCGGCCAGGTCGGGCAAAGGATTATGGTATTTGCTTTGCAGATGATTTTCTTCAAAATCCTTCAGCAGGGTTTTCCAAACCCCTTCCGCCTCACCGATGACAACGCTGTCGGCGTGCAGCAATGCTTCATCCGGAAGCAGTGTGGGATGAACCCCGCCCAGAACAACTGTTTTCCCTCTTTTCTTAAACTCCCGGCAAAGTTCATACGCCCGCATGGCATTGGCAGTCATACAACTTATCCCTACCAGGTCGCATTCCAGGTCAAGGTTTATTTTTTCGGCTTCTTCCTCTATGATCGTTACATTATGTTCACGGGGTGTGAGCCCTTCAAGAATGTAAAGGGCAAGCTGCGGCATCATAAGACCTTTGTTGGTTCTCTTTTTTGCATCTGTGGCAGGGGAAATGAGCAGTATTTTCATAAATTTCAGCAGGATGTTCTTTAATTATCATTACAACCCTTGTTTTCTCAGGTTTTGATTAAATATTTTGCAAAAGTATATATTTTTTCCCTACGAAACAAATATATTTCATATTTAATTATTTACCTGTTTTCATTTGAAGGCTATTTCATCCATAAATATCCAGGACTCCATAACCCTGCCTTTGTGCCAGTCAGGGCATAGTCCGGGATTTGTTGCTTCCACCCTGATGTACTTTACCTGCTGTGGTTCGATGGGCAGGATTACCTTATGAATGACGTTGTCCCTGTATTCTGCCGGTGGGTCAACAGTTGCGGTGGCTGCTTCACGGAAAGTGACACCGTTGCCCGATACATAAACGGTAACAGACAATGGCGGGAAGATGCCGTTGCCGGTGGCTTCCAGAAAACCAACCTCCAGTTCACAGAGGGTTTCAGGTTCATCAAAAGCAAAGGTAATATCGAAGTTTTCCTTTTTGATGCCCTGCCATTTCCCATCCCTGAAAGCGGTACTTCCGCGGAGGCCGTCAAGCAGGGCGTAATCCCCTCCTGCCATGTATTTCGGGCTATAAGGAAACGCATAAACCGGCCTGGAGATGTTTGTTTTAACATAACTTCGGGATTGTACACGGCTTTCCCCGGCGCTGTCTGCAGCCACTGCCCTTACGGTCATGTCTTCCCTGAAAACAACCGGGCCGGAATAAACGGGTGAGTGCAGACCGGGTAGGCTTCCGTCCAGAGTATAATGCACAATGGCATTTCCTGTGGCGGTGATATAGACAGAATCCCCGGGATGGCAATAGTTTCCCAAAGGGAGCATACGGGGGGCGGGGATAAAATCACCGGTATTTACACTTCTGAACCAGGCTGTATCTGCCTTGACCACCTTCCTGTCGTAGGTCATCAAACCGTTGGTTTCAGTTTCCACATCGGTAAGCTGAGTGTAAATGCATGCGCTCAACCCGGCATCCTTCATCCTGAAGACAGTGTCGTAGTACTGCTCATAAATATCCATGAAATCATCAGCAGAAGTGAGGTTACTGTAACCCCAGTTGCTTTCCTCCCACAAATGGCCCTGGAAAGGAAGGCCGAGGCCGCCGAACTCTCCAAGCACAATGGCCCTTTTGCCGTCAGGCTGGGGGAAAGCCGGGTCAGGATAATGATGGATGTCATAAATATCGCCGTTGCCGCGGTCGGCCCAGCCGCTGGCAGAGTTCACCAGCCGTGAAAGATCAAGGTCCTTCACCATATCTGTGATCCTCCCCGTTTCATATTGACCCCATCCTTCATTGAAGGGCACCCACATAATGATGGAAGGATGGTTGTACAATGTGTTGATCATTTCAGAAAGTTCGTATTCAAACCGGGCCGCCGACTCCGGATTTCTTTGAATATCAGGGTCGGAAGGTCCGATCTTCAGATCGCCGTTAGGCATATCCTGCCACACCAGGATGCCCATCCTGTCGCACCAGTGATAGAATCTTCTGTTCTCCACCTTTACATGCTTTCTCAACATGTTGAATCCCAACGCCTTAATCATTTTCAAATCATTCACCATGGCTTCCTCCGAGGGAGGAGTGTAGATGCCGTCGGGCCAGAAACCCTGATCCAATGGACCGTTCTGGAACACAAACTCACCATTCAGCATGATCCTGACATGACCTTCAGCATCCCTTCCAAGGCTGATTTCGCGCAACCCGAAATATGTCTTCACCCTGTCGGGCGTTTCCCCATCTCTCTTCAGATGGACAATGCCATCGTAAAGGCAGGGTTGATCAGGGGACCAAAGGCAGGGATCCATGATGTTAAGGAACAGGGGGGATCCGGATGCCCCGGAAGTGCGTGTGATTTCCTGCCCGTCTTTGTAAATTATGGCCTCAATACTATCTCCCTTTTCAATGCCAATCCCTGTACAATTCAGTTCAAGAATGTTTTTCTCCCTGTCGAACCCGGCCTTCACACTCTCAATACAGGTTTTTCCCACCGGCTCAAGCCAAACCGTTTGCCAGATGCCTGTGGTGGAAGTATAAAAAATGCCGCCCGGGTCATTTGCCTGCTTTCCGACAGGCTGGTATCCCGTATCCGTCGGGTCCCAAACCCTGACAATCAATTCATTCTCCAGCGCAATGGCTGCTGTGATATCAAAGGAAAAAGGAGTGTATCCTCCTCTGTGGCTGCCCGTTTTTTTGCCATTCACCCAAACCTCCGTTTCCCAGTCGCATGCTTCAAAATGAAGGAGGATTCTTTTTCCGGCCCATGCATCAGGGATCAGAAACTTTTTCCTGTACCAAAGACAATGTTCCGGGCCAGTTTTTTTATTCACTCCCGAAAGCGCAGATTCCACGGGAAATGGCACAAGTATCTCTCCCTCAAAGGCGTCAGGGATTTTTTCATTTTTCTCTGTAATGGCATACTCCCATAAACCGTTAAGATTTTGCCATTCTTCCCTGACAAACTGCGGACGGGGATATTCCTGCCATGCATTTCCCGGGTTCACAGTTTCAGCCCAGGGAGTCATAAGATTTTCTTCAGGAACGGTCCGGGTTTGACTTAAGGTAACAAAACTGAACCCGGTAATAAATAATATGGCACAAACAATGGCTCGCATAAATGATGGATTGTAATGTCAAAGGTAAGCATTCAACGGAAACCATTCAACCGGGGAAATTTTATTGCCACGGATGCACACCTGTCTGCCGGGCAAGCGACAGGCAGGAATTAAAGACGAATTAATATGTTGTATGTTACCTTCTCCTGCTCGTAGTCGTTGTCGTAATCGTTGTTGTTATTGTAATCGAATGATCCGGCAGGATGTACCAGATTCTGCCCGGCAAATTTATCGCAGAGTTCCGCAGAGGT
>JAFGME010000269.1 GCA_016927695.1 Bacteroidales bacterium | reverse complement strand
TTCCGGGTTGTCCTGTCCCCATTAAAGAAATAACTCTGGCCTCTGATACCTCTGGTCTCTGGCGGGCGGAAAAAAGGTGGCATGCGGAGGATTTGGAATGTTTGCGCTCAGATGGAAATAAAGCGAAAAAATTAAAGAACCTCATATGAAACAACAGGATACGCGGCAGGAGATGCCGCTCTTCACGCGAACTTACGACCTGATGGCCTGGCTGATTCCCGTAACAGAGAAGTTTCCGCGTCCGCTCCGCCACTCCTTTACGAAACGGCTGTTGGATGCATCTTTCGACCTGAGGGAGCGGCTTGAGGAAGCAAATATCAGAAGGGGTTCGGAAAGGAGACAAAAGCTCATTCTTGCAGACGAAGCCCTGGCACGGTTGTGGGTGTATATCAGGCTTTCGGTCAGGCTGGGATGGATATCTGCCGGACAATATGAATATGTATCGGAAAGAATGGTCGAGGTTGGAAAACTACTGGGCGGCTGGCAAAAGGTCACCCATGAGGGGCAGGCCTGATCATGGCGGAACTGTTCGCGGCGGCTCCTGGATCAACAACGACAGGAACCTGCGCTGCGCCTACCGCAACAGGAACAATCCCGACAACAGGAACAACAATCTTGGATTCCGGGTTGTCCTGTCCACATTTTTCAATTGCTGGAAATGCCCGGCATCTTTAGTCCGGATGCCCGGCCGAAGCGAAAAATGGCGAAGTCTGCTCCCGGCTGTTGCCTGACCGGCAACAGGCAAATAACAACCGTCCCGCTGCCAGGTAAGCATACCCGCAGCGGGGCATTTAAAAGTATGTACTCAAAGATTATTTCATGGAGCAACCTGCTTGATGCTTACCATAAAGCAAGCAGAGGAAAAAGAGGGAAACCGGATGTGGCGGCCTTCGAGCACAGGCTTGAAATCAACCTGAACAGAATCAGGGAAGAGCTTGCAGAGATGCGTTACCGGCCGGGGAATTACCATAGTTTTTATATCCATGAGCCGAAAAAGAGGCTTATCAGCGCTGCACCGTTCCATGACCGGGTGGTTCACCACGCATTGTGCAACATCATCGAACCTCTGTTCGAGTCTGGTTTTATTTATGACTCATATGCCAACAGACAGGGTAAAGGCACACACAGGGCGCTGGACAAATGCCAGCAGTGCGCAAGGCGGTATGCTTATGTACTTCAGTGCGATATTAAACAGTTCTTTCCGGCCATCGACCACCGGATACTGATGTCTGTCATTTCAGGGAAGATCAGTGATATGAAAGTTCTGTGGCTCATTGAGCAAATACTTGCAGGAGGAAAAGGCGTTCTGGATAACGAATATGAAATGAACTATTTCCCGGGTGATGATCTCTTTGCCACAGAGCGGCCGAGGGGGCTGCCCATCGGGAATCTGACCAGCCAGTTCTGGGCAAATGTATATATGACCCCATTCGACAATTTCGTAAAAAGAGAACTCGGCTGCAGGGCGTACATCAGGTATGTTGACGATTTTTTGCTGTTCCATAATGACAAGGCAGTTTTGCATCATTGGAAAAAAAGGATCATTCGTTGCCTTTCTAAGTACAGACTCGTTATTCATAATGGAGCACATCCCAGACCGGTTGAAGAAGGTATTCCCTTCCTGGGTTTCCGTATCTTCCCGCAACACAGAAGGCTGAAACGGAGGAAAGGCATTCATTACAGGCGGAAACTCAAAAGATATCTTTATGCATTCCGCAAAGGTTTGTTTTCAGAAGATCAGGTCATCGAAAGTGTCCGGGGATGGACCAATCATGCCGGACACGGAAATACCACCGGGCTCAGAAAAGCTATGTTTAGGGATATAAGCCGTATTATTCATGAAAAAGCCTCTGGCCCGGATACCCATGAGTTAGCCGGAAGGATAGAAAAAATCATGCTGAAACGATAATTAACAACTTTGTTTTATTAGCTTTGTGTTAACCGATCGGCTTTGTAATGATTTGAGAGTAATTGACTAAATCAACCGTATGGAATTCAACATTCAGATATGGAAGGACAGGATCAGGGAAAAGCTGGATGAATTCAGAAATACCTGGAATCACATCGGATCCACTTCCGTTTATGGCGTTCTTTCAGCCACCACCATCTTACCGGTTATTGAAGCGGCCCAATCCGGCAACTGGCAGGCGCTGATGGCCCTGGGCGGTGTGCTTTCGGGCATCGGAACGGGATTGATAACAAACAAGATACAATCCTGGAAAGATGCCTCCAGCCCTGCCGATGAAATCAGTAAGGACGTGATGGATGATGCCGGGCTTCGCGATGAAATGGATGAGCTGCTGCAGAAGCTCCAAACCCTTGAAATGGCCCTGGAGGTATTGCCGGATAATGAAAAGAACCGGTTTGCCGGCACCTTGAAAAAAGAACTTGAAAAATTGGGAAATCTTACGAAATTCGAGGCGACACTGGGAGGGATTAATATCTCGAAAAGAGTGGAAAAAAGCCTTATCGTTACCGGACGCAATAATACCATCAATTTTATTATACAGGAATACCATAAGGAGACCGGTAAAAAGACTGGCAAGACTGCCTTGCCCGAACAGCTCACCCAATACCTGGAGTGGGTTTGCGAGAGATGCAGCACGGTAGAGCTCAGGGGCATCAAACGCGAAGGACAACAGGTCATGCAATTGCCCCTTGAAGATATTTACGTCCCCCTTGAAGCCGAAAAATTCGTATATGCTTCAGGAAAGGGTAAAACTGATCCCGGACACTCGTCTATCTCGTTGAGCCAACTGTTGAAAGCAGGTCAGAAGATTGCGGTTACCGGCGGCCCGGGGTGCGGCAAAACCACGGTGTTGCTATACATTGCATGGGTTTTTTCCCGGGCCCTGCTGAAAGATGATCCGGAAATTGCAAAAAAAAATCTTGCCTGGAACGGTCAATTGCCGATACCTGTATTCCTGCCTCTTGGCGTTTACGGAAAGTATATCAGGACGGTACAAGCAGAACCTGATCCAAAAACCAGGACGCTTGCCGGCTTCATTTCGAGGTACCTGATCGAAAAGCAAAGCAGTTTCGGATTGCCTGACGATTTCTTTGAAACGCTTTTACTGGATGGAAGATTTGTAATGTTGTTGCTTGACGGAATGGATGAAGTGCCTGAAGAGCATGAACGGGTGATGGTCAGGCAAGCCATTGAGGAATTGGTCACCAACCGAAAAAACCTGTACGTGGTCGTTACCTGCCGAACAGCGGCATATAAAGAACGGACGGCGCTTGGCAAGGGATTTCGCGAAATACGGGTAAAACCGCTTGAAAAAGAACAGGTGGACATTTTGATTACGAAAGCATATCAGCATATTTTCAGGGAAAACAAAGAAGAGTTCAGGATAAAAAGGGATGAGCTGATCAAGGGTATTGACCGCCTTGAGGTGCAGCATCGGCAAAGAGCCGGCGATAATGTAGAAAGGCTGGTTACCAGTCCTTTGATGATCAGGATGCTGATCATCGTTCATTTCAGTGAACGTACCCTGCCTGATCAGCGGGCAGAATTATATATGAGAGCCACCGATGTGATGCTTTCACCGGAGTATTCTCCCGATGAGGCGGTCAACCAGGATATCGGGGGGCTTGTCGGGGGAAGCCGTGAGATACACCGTGACCTCTCGCAGCATATCGCATTTCACATGCACATGAAGGGCGAACGTCAGGGTCGTGAGATCACCGAGGATGAACTCAGGTCGGTCATTAGCCGGCACAAATCGTTTCCTCACCTGGCGGATGACTTGATCCGGCTCGTCAAGGTACGGGGTACCGTATTGGAAGAACGGCTCGGTTCTTACAGGTTTATACATCTTGCCTTCCAGGAGTTTCTTGCCGGCCGTTATCTGGCAGAAGTATTGCGCAGTGAAGGAGGCATCAGCGGAATTGCGTATTTCCTCGAATCAGGCCCTGTTACTGAATCGTGGTGGCGGGAGGTAATCTTGCTGATGGCCGGATACCTTTGCGTTACGGGTCCGCAGAATGCCATAACCCTTCTTTCACGGCTGGCCGGTGTCGATGATGACGCTGCACAAAGGAGATCATCTGTTTCTGAAGATGTATTGCTTTCATCAGCCGGACTTTCCGGGACGGCCTGCCTCGAATGGAAAACCCTCAGCCCCGGACTGAACCGGAAGATTGCAGACAGGATCGCTTCCCTTTTTAAAGATGATGAATTAATGTCCCGGTCACGTCCTCAGTTCCGCGCCCTGGCCGGCGACACCCTGGCCCGTCTGGGCGACCCTCGGGAAGAGATTATTACCCTGGACAAGATGCAGTTCTGCATGGTGCCGGAAGGGGAGTTCCTGATGGGCAGCATTGACAAAGATGAAACTGCTGTTGAAGATGAAAAGCCTCAGCAAGGATTAACTATTGATTACGATTACTGGCTTGCG
>JAFGME010000004.1 GCA_016927695.1 Bacteroidales bacterium | reverse complement strand
GTGAGTGGCTGATCCGCCGGTTGGCGGAAGCTAAACTGAAGAGACAAGGGTCATTGAAATATTACGGAGAGGTGGGTGAGTGGCTGAAACCAGCAGTTTGCTAAACTGCCGTACGGGTGAACTGTACCGGGGGTTCGAATCCCCCTCTCTCCGCCTTTGTCACGCCTTTGGCGTGACTTCAGCGGATGCGATCCGCAGTAATTGAATACAAAACGGGGTATAGCGTAGTCCGGTTAGCGCGTCACGCTTTTGGCGTGAAGGCCGCAGGTCGGGCAAACAGGTATGAAAAAAGATAGATTTTAGTTGATTAAGTTCATTTATTTCGGGGTATAGCGTAGTCCGGTTAGCGCGCCTGCTTTGGGAGCAGGAGGCCGCAGGTTCAAATCCTGCTACCCCGACATATTCATAACAGATCGTCACGCTTTAGGGGTGGAGGCCGCAGGTTTCCGCCAGCCGGCGGACTACCCCGACCGCAACCGCTAAAGTTCTGATGAGAATCAGAACTTTAGCGGTTTTTTTTATTTCCTTTTCAAAAGATATCACCTATCAGTATATTTTCCAGAGGGTTAAAATTCAAGATATTACCAGTCCTAAAGATTATAAAAACCTACCCACGGTTTTATTATGGCCGCAGGTTTCCGCTGGCCGGCGGACTTCCCCGACCTTGATCGCCAGAGTCTTGATGAACGTCAGGAGGACGGCGGTTTTTTATATTCCTCTTCAAAAGATATTGGCTTTCGGTATTCTTCCCATGTTATAAATTCAACATATTACTAATCCTAAAGTTTATGCAATGCCACCTTTGGTTTGTCAGGGCCGCAGGTTTCCGCCAGCCGGCGGACTACCCCGATGCAGGCAGTTGAAGTACTGCTGATAAATGGACGCAGGAACTCCGTTTTCTACAAACAAACTATGTTTCGCAACTCTGGTTTTACCTGTACGGTACTCCTAAGTTAAAGGAATTATTTCCTAATGATCAGTTTCTCTATATAGCGTATATCTCTGTTTTCCGCCACCAGGAAGTAGATGCCGTTGTCAATGTTACCGGGATTGATCTGAATGCTGCCCGAGCCCGGATATTGTCCTTCAAAAACGACCTGGCCTGTAAGGTCCACAATCCTGATGATCCTTGGATCTCCAGTGCCAGATTTGAAATCAATGACAATGTCGCCTTTGCTCGGATTGGGGTGGAATGAGAAAGGGATGCCGGACGCCGTTTCATCAAGACCTGTGCATTCATTTACCTGGATAGTAAGTTCCTCTGAATAGGCTCCTTCACCGCATTCATTCACTCCTCTGACCTTAAGCAAAGCCTGACCGACATAGGTTGATGACCAGGTTACCTGGACACTGGCTCCATTGCCTGCTAAATCGCCTGCTTCCGGTGGAGCAATCACCCATTCATAGGTGTTTGCATTAGGTACTGCAGCTATCTGGTAATCATCTGTGCCGCCGGAACACACTTCAACGGGCCCGCTGATAGCTCCGGGTGTATCCGGAAGTGGCTCGAAATCAACTACCACATTATCGAATAAAAAAGTACCGCCATCACCATAGACTGTCAGGGTAAGAGTCACAGAACCTGTTTCGTAATCGAGTGCGCTGGGATTGTATTGGGTGATCAATGAGGTGTTATCGTCAAATGTTCCGGTGCCACTGGTTTCCCACAATAAATTGTTATAGTTCTGGGCTATTGCAGCGGTTTCATAAACCTCACCTTCACATATCTCAGTGTCGGGGCCTGCAAACACTGTCATATTGCCGTTGTCGTAGGCCGGCAACTCAATAAAATCGACCCATGCGCAATCGCTGCCACCCACCACAAACACATCCTTGATGTATACCCACCTGAATGTTTGCTGACCTGCCGATACGGGGAATGCAACCCTCTCCCAGCCTGCCTCGCCGGCCCATTCTCCCACCTTGACATTGCCGATATAGAACTCAAGAAAATCGTAACCCTCCTCTGAGGAAACTTTCCTGTAGAAAGAAATGGAATCACCGGCCAGTATATCCAGGGTGAGTTTCATCTCTGCTGACTGGCTGTTTCCAATGGCGCCTGATTTTGCACAATAGGTGCCTTCATAAACATTGCCGGTAACTATGGTCCAGGGCTGGTTGCCTGCAAACTGCCAGTCGTACTGGCTGAAATCCCCTGTTTCAAAATCTTCTACGATCAGTCCGACCTTTGGATAAAAGAATACTTCAATGTTGTAGGCTCCTGATGTCACTTCGTATTTCAGTTCAGGTGAGGCGCCAACAGGAGTCGCGGCATCCACGGTGATATTGAAGGTAGCAACCGAACTGCCTCCGGGGGCTATGGCGCCATGGTCAAAGGAACCGGAATTAATAGTCACCAGACCGCTTCCCGATGTGAGGTACGACATGGTCTGTTCTGCAGGATTCTGACCTGTGTTGAGTGTCTCAATCATGATATCCACGGTTTCGCCCGGATCCAGCCTGCCATTGTTATTCCCTGTCGGGTCAGAAATGGTGAACGCCCCTGTTGAGAGATTCACACCGTGGGGGATCACGGTAAATTTGCTTTCCCATGAATTCTGTGAATTGTATGCTGTTACTTTGAATTCTATTTCTTCGCCGCCTGGAATATTTGCCGCGGCATCAAATGCAAAGGCATCCACTTTTTCTATGATGGTCTGCACACTGAAATCGCCGAAATACTCAAGGCTGTCAGTAAATGAAATGAATGGTGGTCCGCTGGTAAGTTTTACCGTCACATTATTGACCTGTTCATCGCTGAAATTGGCGACAGAGAGGGTAAGGAGGATCGACTCACCCGGGTCTATAAAACCATCGTTGTTCCCTGCGGCATCGTTGATAACATGGGCATAATAGGAAGGTCCCGGGAAAGAGGTTGCCTCCACTGCTGCGAGCGCATCAATCCTGCCGGAGCCTGAAAGGTTGTTTTTGCCTGGAGACAGGACATAGGCAGTTTGCTCCACTGTCTGGCTTATGTCTTCGGGAGAAAGTGTTTCGTTCTTCTGGAGCATCAGCGCGATCATGCCTGCATTGGCCGGTGTAGCCATGGAAGTTCCGCTCCATCCTGATTCGTAACCTGTGTTACTGTAATGTGCCAGCGATTTGATGTTGGAACCCGGCGCACAGATGTCGGGACGGATAAGCCCCATTTCAGGCTGGTAAGGATAGTCATTGTATGGTGAAATAGAAGACCAGTCAACAGGGCCCTGGCTTGAAAAGCCTGAGACAACATCATTCTGGGTTGTGGCTCCCACACAAATAACACTTGATATCCCACCGGTTAGTGTCTGGTCAGGATGCAGCCATGGCGGGGGGCAGTCGCCCGGAGTCCTCACGTTATCCGGTATGGGATACTGACCCTGCTGATCACCCTCATTCCCTGCGGCTACTGAAGCGATCAGTCCGGCAGCAAGCGCAGCATCAAAAGTCTGCCTCCATACGGTCCTGTTAGTGCCCCAGGAATGCTGCCATCCCAGGGAAAGGCTAAGCACATCCGCTCCCTGCTCTATACTGAATTCAACTGCGGCCCAAACACCGCTTTCACTGCCTGATCCCTGTGAATCCAATACCTTGCAACACATAATGGTTGCATCAGGTGCGACACCGGTATGGGAACCTGCCGTGCCGTCACCGGCAACCGTACCCGCGCAATGGGTGCCATGGCCGTGATCATCCATGGGATCGAAGTCATTATTCACAAAATCATAGCCATGGTTGGGGTAGAGTGCACTTTCCCAGAGATGGTCCGCCAGGTCCACATGGTTGTAATTGACACCTGTATCAAGTACGGCAACAATCACACCCTCGCCTGTAAACCCAAGCGCCCAGACATCATCCGCATTGATCTTGAGAACGTTCCAGGTAATCTCCTTGCCACCGTCCATGCCTTCTTCAAAATAGGAATTTTTATACTCCGAAGGATCGATCAGCACCCTGGTCTCATCATAATCAATGCTGGCAATATCCGACCTGGATGATAATTCCCCGATAACTGAAGGGGTAGCATAACAGTTGATTACATTGGCTATCCAGTAGGTGGTGATTTGCCTCACCTGCCCGTTTTCCAGGAACCTGTTAAGGTCGGCCAGCACCCCCTGCTGTGACAGGCGGGTAAAATCTTTCAGAACGGCAACGACAAAATCCCTTCTTCCTTCTTTATTCATCATCCTTGCCTGCCCTACCAGGGATTGAGAATCATATTGCCCAGCAAGTGTGATATTGATTCTTATAAAATCATTGGTTTTCATGGTCTCCATTTCGCTGGCAAGATGAGTTGTTATCACCTCGTTCGTAATCCCTGCAAGTGATTGGTTCACTCCGGCAGCAAAAAGAATCAGTCCAAGTAGAAGTGCGGAAATTTTTTTCATAAATATACAGTTTGGGATTTTTACAGTTTATAATGACAATCCGGGCCTAAAAATAGACATAATTAAACAAAAGCCCGGCAAAAGTTGTTCAAAACAGTCCAATATCCCGAAAACCTGATGTAATATAAACAGAGTCCGGCCGAAATATTGTACATCCTTGTATTCTTCATCGATCTGAATTCATGAAGCTCAGCATCCGTAAGATTAAAGCCATAGTCATCAGGAAAAATGGTTCATTTAACACAGCCATTGAACAGTTCTATGATGCCTGCCGGGTCATTTAAAGAGTATTGGTCCGTAATTTCGAAACCAACCGGATAATGCATTATCTTTGCAGCGAAACCTATATTAAACTATTATTAACCCATTCAGGTATGAAAAGCCTTTTTGTTCCAATGCACAAAAGAAAAAAAGTTATCCGGACCGATGACATCATGATGTGTGAAGCCGATGGAAAATACAGCAAAATCATCACAGCCGGAGGGAAAGAGTGGATGATCAGCCAACATTTGGGAGAACTGGAGTCGCAATTGTCTGACCGTTTGTTTTGCAGGGTCCACCGGAAATACCTCATTAACCTCAATTATCTTACAGAAATTGAAACAAACGGAGGATGCCGTATTACTCTGACCAACAACATCTGCATTCCTGTATCTCACAGGAGAAGAAAAAAAGTGATGGACACCCTGAACCGCTTTTTCAACGCCTGAAAAATACGCTCATTCCCACATCCAATGCGCTTATTCCAAAAAATGTAACGCTCGTTAACATTTTCTGTTTTTTCTTGACAGACAGCCGTTAAGCCTTTATCTTTGAAAGGTTGAAAAGTGTATAAACCATTTATTTTCCCGGCAAACAGCCATTGAATTTTGTACGTATGTATGAAGCTGAAAAATGTGATATCAAATACCCACATTATTTTTCCGTCACCGGAATTGATTTGTTTCAACATGCAACAGACGGCGGGGACAATAAGAAGTAAATTTCTCATCAAAGTAATAACTGAAACAGAATGAAAGCAAACCGGATCATCTCAGCCAGAGAGCATTTCGCCCGTAAAGTCATAATGATGTTTTGCCTTGTGGCATATTGCTCCATCCATGGCATTGCGCAGGGATTTGACAATACAGAGCTCCATCCAAAGATCGTTTCTCCCGGCATAGGGCAATTAGGATATTATGGAAAGAATGCGGTCAATTTATCCACCGGCTCTGTGGATGTCGCCATCCCCATTTATACCCTGAACACCGGTGAATTTGAACTGCCGGTGGCCATAAGGTATAACGCCGGCGGAATCAAAGTTGAAGACCTTGCCTCCTGGGTCGGGCTGGGCTGGAGCCTCCAGGCCGGCGGTGGAATTTCTGTAACGGCAAGGGGGATATCGGATTTTAATAATAAAATGATCAGGATAAGAACCGACGAAGAGCTGGCCGGCCTTAACCACCCCCAGATAGGTTCACAGGGCAATGACACCTGTTACTATGTTTCACAGGGCATCCTTGATTCAGAGCCCGATGTCTTCAATTATAACTTCTGCGGCTATTCCGGTCAGTTCTTTTTGGAAGGCAAAGACAATTATGCAACGGCAAAATTTACAAAAAACACGGGCGGACTGAAAATAGAAGCCGACATAATCCACCGCAGCATCACCGCGACGGATCCGAAAGGCCGGAAATATTACTTTTCGGGTGAAAAAGCCAAAACCTACAGTTTGAAATACAGCTACTACTACATTGAAAACATTATTCTTCAGGAGCCTCAGGGGTATATGGAAGATAACTACGACACTGCATGTTACAACGATTTTTTTCTTGACAGCATTACACTGGAGAACTTTCAGGGCTCCATATATTTTGATTATGTGGCGGAAGAGGTAAGACATACCACCCGGCTTTCAGGCTCCATCAGCACCATTGACCCTGAACTGGCAATAAAAAAATGGGCCGATGCGTATGAGAACGCTTTCATCAAAAAGAGAGTGGTTGCCAACTCCAGAAGGCTTGTGCGAATCAGGTTCATCAAAGGATCAGCAGAAATTCAGCGTATTGAATTTGTCCCGGACGGGGCAGACAGGCTGGATCTGGCATATACAAAAGCATTGAAACGCATTGAAATATGGCAGGGTACTACGCTGATCAATAAGTGGGAGTTTTTTTATGATTATTTTCAGTCGCCGGTCACCAAAATTGAAAATATCGGTAAACCAAATAGTAATTATGCCTGTAAAAGGCTTAAGCTTACCCGCCTGAGCAATAATATGGCAGCCGCCAACCCGCCTGAGTACAAGTTTATCTATTTTGGCGATCCGGGCAGTTCCACCCCCGGAATAACCCTGCCCTACAGAACATCATTTGACGGCTATGACCACTGGGGGTATTGCAATAAAAACCATGGGCAAATTGATCATGCGGTTCCCAGTAAATTGTTTCCCGCTTACACCCCCTTATCAGGGAATGACATTCATTTTAAGAAATTTTTGTGTAAGGGAAACAGCTACCTGTTTCCGGAAGAGCCCCAGGGATTGAACAGCATTCCCGCGTTCAACCATCCCCTGGGCGACAGAAAACCGGTGGAGTACAACACAAAGGCTTACACGCTTGAAACCATTGTTTATCCCACCGGAGGAATGACCCTTTTTGAATATGAACTGCATTATCTGAAACAGTATAACTCAGCTCCTCCCTCAGACACGGCCGGAGGGCTCAGGATCAAAAGAATCACTGATATTCCGCTCAATGATGATCCGGTGATAAGATCATTTGAATACGGAAAATCAACATTGTATGAAGAACCCAGGTATATCAGCGAGTATTCCAACGGATTTACATTTTGCGGCTGTTTAAACGTTCCTCCCATGCAAAAAAACGGATATATTCTTAATACCAATGTGGTTAACAACAACAATAACCCGAATGTTCAGCATGTTACCTATGCCAAAGCCACCGAGGTATCCGGCGATCAGGGTACGGATTACTATTTTTCACACTACAGCCCGGTGTACAGCTATCCTTATAAATACAGGGCGTTTTATGCTGACGGAGCCTTCCCGGCATCCACAAAACGAACCGGTTTAATCTATGAACTTGGCCCGGTTTTTCCCTTTAAATACGGTTACAATTCGCAGGAGTACAAACAGGGCCTGAGCGATTCGGTGATTCAGTTCCGGCAGACACCCAACGGGAAAATTGTTGTTATGAGAGAAGTTTATACATACCAGTATATTAACCCTGACACTGTTTTCGGCAATGAATTTTACCTGGAACCCGGGAGCGATATGAGATTTTTTTGGATAAGCGCCTATTCCTGCCTCACAGGAAGTCCTATGATGAACTCCAAAACAACAACAGTGTGGGACCAAAACGGGCTGAATCCGGTTACCACCCTGGTCAGTTATTCTTATAACAATGATTTTGAATTGCTTACAGGTACTGTGGAAACCCAAAGCGACAATTCGGTAAAAACCGTGCAAATCACTTATCCGGTGGATTATTCCGGTGTTTACAGCGCTCCTTTATCCACCATGAAAAGCCGGTACATGATCAATTACCCGGTGGAAACCATAACGAGGATAAACGAAAAAGTAACACAGGCCGGTTTTGTAAAATACAGTTACTTCGGGCAGAAAGTCAGGCCGGAAGAAGTATATAAGCTGGAGAGCAATCTGCCGCTGAATGACTTCTTACCCTCAACGCAGGCAGGCCCGTATCAGATTGACCCGCGTTACACCCTCGAAATGAAATACGCCTTTTGCCCCGATCAGGGCACCCTCCTTGAATTACAGCCTCCAAACGGACCGGTTTCCGCTTTTCTTTGGGGTTACAACTATACATTGCTTCTGGCAACAGCCGAAAACTCAACCTACAGTCAACTGATCACAGCGCTGGCTCAACTGGGCCATACCCCTGCCGGCCTTCAGGGAAAAACCAATGCCCAACTGAGCAGTATTTTGTATTCATTAAGGAACAGCCCGTTAATGAAAGACGTGATGCTTACCACCTGTACACACCTTCCCCTTACAGGCATTTCAACCCTTGCCGGTCCGTCGGGGCAAATGACATATTATGATTACGACAGTGCAGGAAGGCTCGGATACATCCGCAACAACGAAGGCCGGTACCTGAACAGATATGAATATCATTATAAAAATCAATAAATCAACCGGTATGAACCCTCAAAAACTATTGCTTATACTGCTCATTCCCGCCTTAATCCGGATTTCACCCGCCCAGCAGGCGCTCTCATGGAGCCGCTGTTCAGGGCCGGATATGAACCTTCATATCAATGATATCCAATCTGTTGACAGCGCTGTGTTTATCGCGGGCACATTTCATGATTCGCTGGTTTTTTCCGGAACCGCTCTGTTGAGCAGGGGTGACAATGATATTTTCATTGCATCATTAAACAAAGTGGGTGATTTGAAATGGATGAAACGGCACGGGGGATGGGGTGGTGATGCGGTAACAAAACTCATATCAAATGGCGAAAGGCTTTTCCTTGCAGGGTTGATTTCAGATGCTTCAGAACATGAAAAGGATTCAACATTCCATTCATTTCTGCAAATATCAGCATGGGATTTTAATGGAACGCCCGACTGGC
Organism: Bacteroidales bacterium; assembly: GCA_016927695.1. Lineage (GTDB taxonomy): Bacteria > Bacteroidota > Bacteroidia > Bacteroidales > JAFGHD01 > JAFGHD01. Next base: position 595 of record JAFGME010000004.1, on the reverse strand, counting down.
AATTAAATATTGAATCTTCTGAAAGTGCAACGCTGGATGTGCTGGCAGCAGGGCCCGGGAACACACTTATTGCCGGAGGAATGTTTCAGGGCGCTTTAAACATCAGCGATGAATTAACACTCATAAATGAAGAGCGCAGGGCATTTCTCCTCATTGTCACCACCGATGGAAAGGTTTTGAAAACCTGGCAGTCTCAGGGAAAAGGACAACACAGGGCAATAGCCTCCTGCTTTGATCAGCAGGGAAACATATACAGTATGTTTGCAGTAACTGCCGGCAGGTTCATAGCGGGTGAAGGCGCTGAAGCACATTCCCCTGAAATCATTTCAAACGGGATAGTTGTTATGAAAAGCAACCCGAATCTTGATCATGTATGGTCATTTCCCGTTACAGGAAGCGCATTTATCGAAGGGGTTGAGCTCGTAAGCGACTACGAAAACAATATCTTTTTTGGGGTGAATTATAAAAGGAGCGTCAAAATGGATGACACTGTTCTGTTTTCAGGGTCTCAATCAGCCTCTGCAGTGGTCAGTTTAAATAATCAGGGAAATTTAAGACGGATAAACGCCATTGAAAGTTCTGAGTACTGCCGGCT
>JAFGME010000268.1 GCA_016927695.1 Bacteroidales bacterium | reverse complement strand
GAAAATATAGGGTCTGAGAAGGTCATTGATGATGTATGAGGTTCCCCACACTGTTTGTGACGCGATGGTAGACATATAAGCGGCAAGGAATGCGGCCATCAGCAACCCCATCAGTCCGGCTGGAAGCATGTCGCGCATGACCATCACATAGGTGGCGCCTTTATCCGGGGCATCCGGGTACATGGTGAGTGCTACCAGGGCAACGATGATCCAGGGCCATGGGCGCAATGCGAAATGGGCAACCTGGAACCAAAGCGTGGCCAGCAATGAATGTTTCTCATCCCTGGCAGACATCATCCGCTGGGCGACATAACCCCCGCCCCCCGGCTCAGCTCCCGGGTACCAACTGGCCCACCACTGGACACCCAGATAGGCAACAAAGGCGGTTACCCCAAGCTTTAAAAAATTGCCTGTTTCCGAACCGTTCCCTGCCGTTGTCCCCACCCCGGGCGTGTATCTGAAAACCCATTCCGGCAAACGCTCCTTCAACCCCTGAATCCCCCCGGTCATGTCGGAATGCAATGCATAAAATGCCAGGACAATACATCCTGTCATGGCCATCAGAAACTGGAATGAATCGGTAAAGGAGACACCCCACAGACCGGATAAGGATGTGTATACAGCGACAAAGGCCATAAGACAGCCAACCCAAAGCAGATGCGAACCGAAAACCACCCCCCCCACCTGCCATGAGGATGCTCCCATGAAAAGCAGATCCGGAAACATGACCTGCAGGATCTTGACCATCGCCAGGTTGACCCACGCGATTACGATCATATTCATGAAAATGCCGATGTAGACAGCCCGGAAACCCCTGAGGAATGAAGCGGCACCACCCGAGTATCTGATGGATACGAATTCGCAATCAGTCAGAATACCGGCCCGCCTCCAAAGACGGGCAAAAAAGAATACGGTCAGTATGCCGCCAAACAGCATGTTCCACCAGAGCCAGTTACCCGCAATACCGTTGACGGCAACCAGTTCGGTCACAGCCAGTGGAGTATCGGCGGCAAATGTGGTCGCCACCATGCTGGTACCCGCAATATACCAGGGAAGCTTGCGTCCGCTGAGAAAAAAATCACCCGTACTCCGGGATGCCTTGCCCGACAAAATGATCCCAATAGCAATGCTGATGGCAAAATAGACCAGGATGATGATCCAATCGAGCTTCTGTAATACCATATCACAATGAGTTTTCCCGGAAACCTCAAGGGCATCCAATATTACGAATTTCCCGGACACAGGACATATAATATATTGATAATATAAAATATAAATTACTTTTGCCCACAAACCATGTCAGATCAATATTTATGAAAAGAGGGGCCCTGTTGCTGGAAGTGGCGTTATTATTGATCTTTTGTACCGGACCTGGACGGAAACCGGATTCTTTCACAATACAAGGTCATATGTCGGGTCTCGACTCCGGAATGGCATACCTGATGAAAAGAGAGTCCGGTTCATGGAACACCATCGATTCCACAGAAATATCCGTTAATGGACATGTCAATTCAGTCAGTTCGGCTGAAGTAAACGGATATGCAACATATCTGAAATACGAGAATTAACTTTGTCTGATTTTATTTAATCAGCCGGAAATTGTATCATTTATTCGGGAACTACCTGCTTGTGGATTTCTGGGCTTCCAGATGCGCTCCGTGCAGGGTTGAAAATCCAAATCTGGCTGATACGTAACGGAAATTCCATTCCATGGGATTCGACATCCTGAGTGTCTCATTTGACAGAAACAGGGAAAAATGGTTAGAGGCCATTGCGGAAGACGACCTGATATGGCATCATGTCTCTGACCTGCAGGGATGGAACAATTCTGCGGGAAAATTGTATGGCATCAATTCAATACCCTCCAATTTACTCATTGATCCTGAGGGATTCATTATTGCAAAAAACTTAAGGGGAGGGGCACTTCCGAACAAGCTTAACGAGTTGTTTTCCCATTAATCAGGTATGCTGCTCCGATAGGTGATCCGAAGTCTGATAGGTATGATGATTTTCATTCTTCTTCGCCGGAACCCCGTCTTTCGGTCCACAGCTCCCGGAAGGTTTTTTCAGCAAATACAGGCAACTCCCTGCGATGGCCCCACATTTTTCCTGCAAACCTTCGCATAATACGGTTTTTCGTGGAAGCTCCAATGAAATCCAGTCTTTTACGGCTGGTCAAAATGAATCTGATCCCTTTCATTGCCATACGTTCCTGAAAGGAAGTCTGTCGGATGCGTACCGATTCATTTCTGTTGCAGAGAAGGAGTTCATGCAGCGGTATCATCACCGGACAAACGGCAGTACATCTTCCACACAGGGAAGATGCAAAACTGAGATGCTTGTAATCGGACATTCCTTTCATAACGGGTGAGATCACCGATCCGATGGGTCCGCTGTATATGGTTCCATAGGAGTATCCTCCGATGTTCCTGTAGACAGGGCAGGCATTGAGGCACGCTCCGCAACGGATACAGGCCAGTGCCTTCCGCTGTTCCTTCCGGGCAAGTAATTCAGTCCTTCCGTTGTCAAGCAGTACAAGAACCATCTCCTCCGGGCCGTCTTGTTCTTCTTCACGCCTGGGTCCCGAAAAAACTGAATTGAAAACTGTGACATGCTGACCTGTGCCGGATGTGGCCAGAAGGGGCCAGAAAAGGTCCAGATCGGCCAGACTGGGTATGATCTTATCGATACCTGCAACAATAATATGGATCCTTGGAAATGAAACCGACATCAGTGCATTTCCTTCATTTTCAGTGATGCATACCGATCCGGTTCCGGAAATCAGGAAGTTTGCTCCAGTGATCCCGATATCCGCACCTGTAAAGTGCTTCCTGAGAAGCTCCCGGGTAAATGATGTGATCTCCTCAGGAGAACTCTCCCTGGGTATTCCGAATTTCCTGTGGTAAAGTTCTGCAACATCATCCCGGGATTTATGCATGGCAGGGGTAACAATATGATACGGCTTTTCACCCGCCAGCTGAACGATAAACTCTCCAAGATCGGTCTCAACTACATCGACTTTTAGCTTTTCAAGGGCCTCATTAAGACCGATCTCCTCGGTCGTTATCGATTTTGACTTGACTAAAGATGCAGATTTGTGCTTTTTTACCAGGTTGGTGATTTCGCGAACTGCTTCTTCGGCATCCTGGGCCCAGATAATTTTTCCGCCGTTTTTTTCAAAATGAGCTGCAAACTCAACAAGGTATTTCTCAAGATTATTGATCACCCGCTGTCTGACCACAGCCGCCCTTTTTTTGGCTGTATCATGATCACAAAACACCTCATACCCCTTCTCAACGGCTTCTTCATAACGGAACATGTTGTAGGCTATCTTGCTGCGATGTTCCTGATCGAAGGCGATCTTTTCCGAATCACGAATAAATTTATGGTAGTTATCGTGCATTAATGTTTGATTGGTATCTTTTCAATCCTACGCTGATGCCGCCCACCCTCAAATGGAACTTCCATAAAAACCCTAATGATCTCAACAGCTTCCTCCACACCGATAAAACGCCCCGGAAGGGAAACCATATTGGCATCGTTATGCTTACGCGATAGCGTTGCCTGTTCGATGTTCCAGCACAATGCACATCTGATGTTGGGGTATTTGTTGGCAACCATGCTGGCCCCCTGGCCGCTGCCACATAGTACAATACCTCTCTCATATTCACCCGTATCAACAGCATGTGCAACAAGGTGAATAAAATCAGGGTAATCAACACTTTCATCAGAATAGGTACCGAAATCCCTGAAGAAGCAGTATCCTTCTTCTTTCAGATTCTGAATAATCGCTTCCTTCAATAAATATCCTGCATGGTCCGAAGCAATAGGTATCGTATGGGGTTTTTCCTCCATTTCATCTCACTTTATGGACAAAAATAGTGAAAGTTCGACATGATGCTGTTGCCTCACCTTAAGCAATAAATGGTATCAAACCCCAGTACCTGCTACCCTGAACCCTCTTTTCCAGGGCAAACCCTGGTGAATTAATCCATACCTTCTCGTCCGCCGAAGCGGAATGCGAAAAAGTCTTACATCTTAATCAATACTTTGATAATTAACATACAGGAAAGACTTTGCGTTATCAACAATTCTTGCTCACAACTGTTTATATTTGCGTTAAAAAGAATCATAAAAATGAGTTTTCAACATGCGAAAGGATCAGTTCAGGAAAAGAATACCGTAAATGAACCATTTTTTAGATTTTTTCTATACTATTTTTAACAGCACCGTCATAAAAACGGAACACAATTTTTCACCCGAACCGTTTTTTAACATGTGTGAATAAAACACACAAATCTTTTATTCACAGCAATTTTTTCTGTTAGTG
>JAFGME010000267.1 GCA_016927695.1 Bacteroidales bacterium | reverse complement strand
TTAAATGAACTGGCTGTGAAATATTTCACTACCCAGATGGTCAAAGAATCCAAGATACTGACAAACGAAAAGGAAATTCAACAGCTGAAAATCGGCAGAGCAAGAACCGTCAGGTATTTCATTGTTGCGATGTCCTCCCTTGTACTGATCATCATTTTGGTTATTCTCAGCCGTTTCAGGGTCAGGAAAAGGAGCGCCCTTGCCCTTGAGAAAAAGAACAAAGATCTTGAAGATGTTGTCGGGAAACTAAAAATGTCGGGAATTCTCCTGAAGAAATTGAATGCCGATAAGGAGGCACTGTTTCATATGATCACCCGGGATCTCAGACAACCCATCAGGGATTTACTTGCCCGGTCGGAACAATTGGCAAAGGATTACGGGAATATCCCGGAAACCGGATTTCAAGAAAAGCTGGATGATCTGAGGAATTACAGTGTTTTAATATATTCAATCTTTGACAATCTGGTGAATATATCCGCCCTTCAGGCAGGTAAAAGCGCTCCCGAGAAAGGAAAGCATAATCTTATTAACATTTTGTTTGATTCCATTCATAATGCAACTGAAAATCTGTCAGCCCAATTCTCCTTTAACACTTTGGACTTTAAGGATATTTCGTTATACACCGACTTTGATCTGGCGGTTAAGGCCTTTAATAAATTGTTTCAATCCCTCAGGGGCGCCATGCCGGATATACAATACACCCTTTCAGTCAAACGTAAATCATCAGCTGTTCATCTTGCTTTTGAAACCGAAAATGCAGTAGATTTCTCGGTTTATTTCAATAAAACATCACTGGATAACCTCAAGAGTGCAACCGGGTATGAAAAGCCATACACTACGGATGCGGGAATGTTATTATTAAAGAAGTTGAAACTTGATGCCTATTATGCCATGGAGTGTTTCCGATTGCTTGACATTGTTCCGTGTATAGAAAAAAATGAGGGTAAAGAAACAATGGTTTTGAAAATAAAACAGTAGAGCGTGCAGGTTTTCATAAACCGGGAAAACGGCCTAAGAGTTGAAGAATTCTATTCTGACCAGATCTCTGATTTTGATGCCTAATAAGCCGCTGGCATTGCCCTGGTTCATCGCGATTTCCATCAGTCCGCCGGAGGCAAAAAGCGCCAGGATTTCACCCGGGGGCACATCATTGTATGAAGTACTTATCTTATTAATTTCGTGTGTACGGATGGAAATGGAAAACCGTCTTCCTTTTCCAAAACTTTTAAACAGTGTTTCTTTGATATTGGTAATGACATTCTCGTAATTGTCAATATAAATCACATGTCCTTTGATAATATCTCCCGTGATCACCGGTTCGAAAAGAATCTTTTCGTTCAGGCCCTGCCGGAGCGTGCCGATGTCCTGCAGTTTTTTACCGTTGGCTATCATCATGGCGGCATTGATAAACCTGTCACGCGTTGAAAAAGTGAAATGGCCGGATTCCTGGGGTATGGTTAACTCAACGATGGCTTCGGGTTTTTTATCAAAAATAAGGGAAAAAATTCCATTGTCAGTGCCAATGAAATACTGGTTGTCTGTGAATACTGCTGTGTGTGCTTCCTTGTCTGATTCTTCTGTGTTGATGGCTAGTATGTGAATGGTGCCGTCAGGGAATTCCGGATATACATTTTTCAGGATATATGCCGCCTGTTCGATGTTGAAAGATGGCACCCGGTGGGAAATGTCAACAATGGTTGCCCCCGGGATTTTGGAGAGTATGGCGCCTTTAACAGCGCCCAGATATGGGTCTTTATAACCCCAGTCACTGGTCAGCGTGATAATCGGCATAAGTTTAAAAACTCTGATTTATTTATCTATTTACCGTAATTTTGCGGTATTCAAAATTAGTAATTTATAATTCATATAGTAGCTTGTTCAAATAATAAATAAAAATTGCAACTTTTTCCCGTCAGCATCTATGAGCGAAATCACCATCCGCCTTGAGGCATATAATCCCCTTGACATATTTGGGGTGAACGACCGGCACCTGGAGCTTCTCAAAAATGAATTTCCCAAGCTTAAAATTGTGGGAAGGGGCGATGTGCTAAAGGTTTTTGGCGATGCCAGTGAACTTTCACGTTTTGAAGAGCGCTTTTCACTTCTTTTGCTGAGTTATGAGAAATTTGGCAAGATTTCCGGGAATGACATTGCCCAGATCATGGGCAATGGGGATGCTTATATCCGGGAAGTCAAACAGATGCCTGACGAAGTGCTTGTTCATGGAACGGATGGCAGACTGGTGCGGGCACTGACTGTCAACCAGCAGAAACTGGTGGAGAGCTGTTCGCAAAACGACCTGATCTTTGCCATCGGACCGGCAGGCACTGGGAAAACTTACACCGCCGTGGCCCTGGCTGTTAAAGCGCTCAAAAACAAAGAGGTGAAAAAGATCATACTCACCCGGCCTGCTGTGGAAGCCGGCGAAAACCTGGGTTTTCTTCCGGGAGACCTGCGCGACAAGCTTGACCCCTATTTACAACCATTGTATGATGCCCTCAGGGACATGCTTCCCACCCAAAGGCTGCTTACCTACCTGGAAGACGGTACCATTGAAATTGCCCCTCTTGCTTTTATGAGGGGAAGAACCCTTGACCATGCTTTTGCCATCCTTGATGAAGCGCAAAATGCCACCGAAATGCAACTTAAAATGTTTGTCACCCGTATGGGGCGGTCATCCAAATTCATTGTTACCGGCGATATAACCCAGATCGACCTGCCCCGTAACCAGAGTTCCGGGCTTATACAGGCATCCCGGATTCTGAAACAAATAAAGGGAATAGATTTTATTTATATGAACGAAAACGATGTGGTAAGGCATAAGCTCGTGGTTGACATCATCAATGCGTATGGCAGATTCAATGACAACAAATAAATATACGATACAGATGAATAAAAGTGTTTTAAACAAAACGAATTTTAAACTAGAGGGCCAAACTGGGTTTTACCGTGGGAAAGTCCGTGATGTTTACAATGTAAAAGACAAATACTGGATTATGATCGCCACCGACAGGATTTCGGCTTTTGATGTGGTACTGCCCAGGGGAATTCCATTCAAAGGACAAGTGCTCAACCAGATTGCCCTGCGGTTTCTTGACGACACCGGAGGCCTTGTGCCGAACTGGAAAATTGCCAGCCCGGATCCAATGGTTACTGTGGGCCACTATTGCCAGCCCATTCCCATTGAAATGATCATCAGGGGTTATCTCACAGGCAGTTCATGGCGGACCTATCAAAACGGGAAAAGAGAAATATGCGGGGTTTCACTGCCTGAAGGGCTGAGGGAACATGAAAAATTCCCTGAACCCATCATTACTCCTACAACAAAGGCTGCCGAAGGGCATGATGAGGATATCTCCCGCGAGGAAATCCTGGAGCAGGGTATCGTAACAGAGGAGGATTACGCCCTGTTGGAAAAATACACCAGGGCATTGTATGCCCATGGTGCGGAAGTGGCAAGGAAAAAGGGACTTATCCTTGTGGATACCAAATATGAGTTCGGCAAAAAGGACGGCAGGATTTTCCTGATTGACGAAATACATACCCCGGATTCTTCAAGGTATTTTTACCTGGACGGTTATGATGAACGCTTTAAACGGGGTGAACCTCAGAAGCAGTTGTCAAAAGAGTTTGTCCGTGAGTGGCTGATGCAAAAAGGCTTCCAGGGCAAAACCGGCCAGCCGGTCCCTGAAATGAACGATGACTTTGTGAATAGCGTTTCCGAGAGATATATTGAGCTTTATGAAAAGATCACCGGTGAAAGTTTTATCAGGCCGGAAGAAGGTGACGTAGCAGAAAGGGTGAAGATCAATATTGAGGAATTCCTCGGAAGTAACCCCTGATTTATTGACATTATAATCTAAAGCATTGGAAAAACATAATATTCCGTTTTCCCCCCCCAGGATCGATCAGAAGATCATTGATGAGGTAAGTGCGGCATTATCTTCGGGGTGGATAACCACAGGCCCCCGGACAAAACGATTTGAGGAAATGCTGGCTGATTACACCGGTTGCGGGGAGGTGCTCTGTGTGAATTCAGCAACGGCAGGTTTGGAATTGATGTTGCGCTGGTTTGGTGTCGGGCCCGGCGATGAGGTGATTGTACCTGCTTATACCTATGCTGCCACTGCCAATGTTGTTGTTCATTGCGGGGCAAAGCCGGTGCTGGTCGACATCAACAGCGAATTCAACATTGACCCGCGGAAAATAAGAGAGGCTGTCACCTCGAAAACCAAGGCCATCATTCCAGTTGACCTTGCAGGATGGCCCTGTGCTTATGACGAGATTAATGCACTGGTAAAAAATGAATCTGTTCGGGCCTTGTTTAAACCTGCTTCTGAAAATCAGAAGCAATTGGGAAGGATTATGATACTCACCGATGCTGCCCACTCCCTGGGGGCTTTTTACAAAGGCATCCGGACTGGTGTCCTTTCAGATGTCACGGTGTTTTCATTCCATGCCGTCAAAAACCTGACCACAGGCGAAGGGGGAGCAGTGTGTTTAAACCTTCCGGGGGTATTTGATAAGGCAGGAATCAAAGATTATCTCAGGATAAAGTCACTGCATGGTCAAACCAAGGATGCTTATTCCAAGAGCAAACTGGGAGGATGGAAATATGACATCATCGAGCCGGGATACAAGTTCAATATGACTGATTTTCAGGCGGCTATGGGAATTGTGGAGTTGCAGCGGTATGATTCAGACATGCTTATCAGAAGAAAACAGATTTTTGAGCTCTACAGCAGGCTACTCTCTCAATATGAATGGGCAATATTGCCTCCCTTCAGGAATGGGAAAACCGAATCATCATATCATGTTTTCCTGCTTCGTATCAAAGGATTGTCAGAAGAAAAAAGGGATAAAGTGATCGGCATCATGACCGGAAAGGGTGTAAGCGTTAACGTTCACTATATTCCCCTGCCAATGATGACCTATTATAAGACCCTCGGTTACAATATCAACGATTATCCGGTTTCACTGATGACTTACCGGTCAGAGATCAGCTTGCCGGTATATTATGACCTTACCGACCGGAACGTGGAAATTGTTGTCAGGGAGTTGGCCGGAGCCGTTGAAGCCTTGATAGGCAGGTAACCGCCATTACCGGATTTGGTATGCGCTGACAGTATTGTGAAAGAAAGTAGGGACCAGAAGCAGGTTTTGTTCAGGAATGAATTCAATGTCTGCTGCATTGATGTTTTCACCGGTAGTGTTCAGAAGTACAACCGGTTCTTTATCAGGATGAACTCTCTGGATTTTTCCCTGCCAGTCGGAAATGATAAAACCACCCTTGCCATCGGCTTCCAGACCATCAATAGAGCCGGTGTTGGCAATCACCATTTTGGCATCACCCGAATCAGGGTATGCTTCCATGATGCCATTGGCAGTGCCGATATACAAAAGCCCGTTGTGCCAGCATAAACCGTTTGGCCTTTCCAGGGGTCCAAAGTCCGGGGTAATTACAGATTCTTTATACAGAATATGAATTTTGCCTGACATCATATCTGAAATGTACACTTTTCCATTTTCATCCACTGTAATGTCATTCAGGAATTGGGCGTTTTCCACAGGGATGGTGGATATAACCTTTCTTTCAACCATGCTGATTTGAACGACCTCCGTGATGTCGGTAACATATAAAAAATCACCTGAAATGCCCATTCCTTTGGGCGCGTTCAGTCCCGAAATCCATTGGAGGTCGATTATTTCGCCTTGCATGGAAATCCTGGCAATAAAGCCTTTGCCATCCTTTTCGGAGGGTATGCCATGAATACAGGATGCAAAAAGAAAATCCCCTTTTGCTGCATAACAAACAGATTCACATGTTATCAGTTCCTCCGTTGTTTCCCACAATTTCTCCGGCTGACCGGAAGCAGGAAAATGTATCCACAGCATGCAAAACGCAAAAAGGACGATGTAGGCGCAGTGAGTCATTTTTTTCCTTTGCGGGTTTCTGACTAATTTCTTATTTGTTTGTTGGGAAGGCTCCATTTAAGTTCAATGTGAGGCTTAACGAGGAGTGTTCTGTTATGGGTGTCAGGTTCTCCCTGAGGGTTATCCTCAACAGCCCTGATCTCATAAGTATATCCATATTCGAGGGGGATATCTGCGGAGCCGTAACCGGTTACCTTGCCTGCCAGGAATTCAGAGCTGTTTTTATCGGTATTTCTTATGAAAATGTCATAAGTTATTTCAGAGTTGTTTTTAACTGACAGGTATCCCGGATCAATCTCAACCTCAACCTCCTTCTGACATGAAAACATGATGAGGGAAAGAGTAAAAATATAAAGCAGTATGAACGGATTACTAATTTTTTTCATATTGATAGAAATTTGCTTTTTATACATTATAACATTGTAAAAAGTTACTAAAGTAACACTTTTTTGGGTTGTTTTCCAAATATTTAATACTTTTGGATTTATCTTGAAAACCACATAAAATGGCAAATTACAGAAAGATAGCCCCGGGAATTAATTTAAACTTAAATGTCAGGGGCCTTCATCCCTCTGCAACCCTGACCATCAATGAAAAAAGCAATAAATTGCTCAGAGAAGGCAGGATGGTTTATAAACTGGGTCTGGGTCAGTCGCCTTTTCCTGTTCCCACGAAGGTAGTGGAGGCGTTAAAGAGAAATGCCCA
>JAFGME010000266.1 GCA_016927695.1 Bacteroidales bacterium | reverse complement strand
TTTTTCTTTATGTCGGGTACCTTGTGGAAAAAAATTTTCATTGATGATCCGTAATATCCCCTCCGCCGCCCGCTTAACTTCATCCTTATCACTTTCCCCTATCCCGATTTCGACCAGTTTGCAGGCGCTGCGGGTGTATACCAGGAAACCCTTTTTTACCGGTGTCCGGAAATTGTCTTCTATCAGCCAGGCATAACAATATAACTGAGTTTTATAGGTGCTGTAAATTTTATCCTTAAACTGCGCAAACTTGTAATCCAGCGGTGACATCGTGCCATCGTCAAGCAGCAGAACCTCATCTACCCTCCCACGTATAAGTTCATTGACGAGGTACTGATCGATGAATTTTTTTTCTACCCCAATCTTTTTTCTGAGATAATCCTTGTTCCTTACCATCTTCAGATCATGGAGTTTTCTCCCTTTTTCCACTTTGTAATGCCTTTCTTCGTACTGAGGTATGCAAAGCACATATTCGAAATAGGTGAACCTGGGACAAAACAGGTATTCAATGATATGCGAAGGAGTAAGACTCATCACAGGAAAAGGGCTTTCACCTCATCTGTCACCAGATCTTTGTCAAAAGCCTGCCCGAGGAGGACGGTTTGCTTCAGTTCATTTTTGCTCATCGGGAAAATGTACACCGAGTCGGTGTTTTCGTCCATCCAGTCCTCGATCTGCAATTGCAAGGAATCCTTTTCATTTTCATTCAGGGTCCCCAAAAATACCGAATACTGCACCCTGTAAAGGCCCGAGAGTTTGCAGATTTTGGCAATTTTACCCCGGGGCTTGTCTTTTTTAATGTCGTAAACTACCCAGACGATCATATACGCAATAGTTAATCGGTTATGGTTTAATCAATTCATTTGCAAAGGCATGCGAGTCCATCTGAAGGGCATTGGCACGCGATTGGTTCCGGCCCCTGTACCTGATCTTATCCTCTTCAAAAAAGGCAAAAAAGCTCTGTACCAAAAGATTTTTACCTTCGGCGTTGAGCGAAAAGCCGTTTGTTATGGCATCGCAATGGCTGTCGTTCACTTTTTTGGCGGAAAAAAGTCTAAAAACCACCTCATCGGCATATATGCGGTATGGCTCTATAAAATCAAACACGAGCGATTTGGTGTTGTAATCGTCCCTGTGCATGAATCCCACATAAGGATCGAGGCCTGCGATGACGATGGCTTTTTCGACCCGGCTGTAAAGGATGCCGTATGCATAGTTGAGAAAGGCATTAAAATGATCGACGGCGGGCCTTGAGCTGCGGCCGCTGAAGCGGTAGCGTTCGGCAAGCAGCTTGCTTAACGTGCTGAAGTAGATACGCCCGGCCGTTCCCTCAAGGCCGCGGATGGTATCGGCAACATCCTGCACGGTTTTCGCACTGAGATCCATGATCTTTTTCCGAAGAGCATCAATATCCCCAATGGCTTTGATCAAATCACCGGCCTGGTTCATCCTGTGCTTTTTGAGCCTCTCGATGAAATCCCCCTGGTTTTCGAGTTTTTTCCCGATCCATTGTTTTACGTATTGAAGTCCGGTATCATTCAGGCTTGCCTCGAGCTGCCGCTTCCTGATCCTGGATGTGCTGCCCGGCTTGCTGTGCCAGAAACGGCCCACAGGCTGCCCGTCGTATTCCAGCACAACAATGTCGATGTTGTTCTTCATGGCAAGGATGATGGCATCAGTGCTGATGGCCGACCCTTTACTCAGCATGATTGTACTTACCTTTTGTGACGCGAAATGGCGCTTCTCTTCTGCTCCTTCTTTTTTGACCCTCACTTCAAAAAGCTCGTCCTTAATATGGACATAGGCTCCGTAAGTATTGATTACAAGCTGCATGTTTATTGATTTTGCCTCAGGTTATATTGTTTTTATCAGGTTGCATTGCCATTGTGAATTTTATCCTGATTACACTTTCAGAACCGACCCGAACCCCCTCGAAACGGCTTTTCCCAGTCCGACATGATCGGGTAAAAAAGCATTGGAGATAAAAGAGCCGGCAAAAGCAATCATTTTCCGGTTTTTGAACAAAGTGTTTTTTTCGGTAAGCTTATGTTTCACCATAATGTCTTGTTTTGTCCAGAATCCAATCCCTTTATAAAAACTAAGGATGTTCCCGATGAGGGTGGATGCAAGCAATCGGTCTTTTTCTTCAGGGTGGAGGTCAATATATTTCCTGAAATTGACTTCATTCAGCCCCATCCAGAGGGTATCGAACCGGTATTCAGACAAATGACCATTATCATGCATCTCCAGTATTTTGCTTTCGATGTTTTTAGAGGTAACTTCAATCAGTTTTCCATCGATTTCCAGGTTTTTTATTTTAAGGAACAGGTCGATGAGCAATTGCGCTCCGGCAGCCAGGCCGGTCAATACCGGAATACTGTGCAGCACTTTGTATTGCACCAACGGGTAGGCATACCTGTTCCGGCCATCCCCGTAATGGTTGTGCAGCAAGGGCGAATGTTCTTTAAAAATATTGCCGAAATACCCCCTCAGTTTATGTGCATCGCGGGTTTGAAGTGAAATTTCGGGAAACCTGACGATGGTTTGGTGAAGTTGCATATTTTAAATATTGATTATTTCCGATGTTGGGATTTTGTTCAAGTGCGTACATTAAATACTCATTTTACAGTATACAAACAATTTCTTCTTTTAATGAAACCCGAATAAAACCGGTGTTTTTCGTATAATAATCAGCTATTTTTTCATATGGTATATACCAAAGGTTCTCAGTGAGATTCCAACCATTCAGTTTTATTTCACGCACTCCCGGCAGATGCCCCGGAACTGCAATGATATATTGATGGAATATTTTCTTATAATTCCTGTCAAAATTTTCTTTGCTTATCTTACCAGTCAAAAGCAGATTGAAAGCATTCCTTGCATTGACAGCTTCATCATTAAGTTCAACAAAAACAGGAACTGCCCAGGGAGATTCCTCAATGATTCTGAACTTGTTTACCGCAAAATCATCACCATCATATTTGAGTGTTTTTAATGATCTGTAAAAATACCGTGCCTTATGGAATGCCTCAATTTCAGAAATATTTGAAAAATAATCTTCTATCAAACCCAAATAATCTTTTTCGGGTATCTCTGTTTTGCCCCTTAACGCTTTTAACACCTGTTCGCGGGACAAGGAATCATAAATAATTGCAGATTCCGATCCCGATTTTTCTTTATGAAAATCAACAATATATAAAGGAGATAGTTCTCTTTTTTTTGTGTTTTCCCTGTTAATCCGGCCAGCTACCTGGACAATGGAATCCACAGGTCCCAAATCACGGAAACCCACATCAAAATCCAGGTCAACACCTGCCTCTACCACTTGTGTCGAAACCAGAACGGGGGCTTTTCCTGTCCTTAAATCCTTTTTTAAACTTTGAATAATTTTTAAACGGACCGCCGGAACAATATTCGTAGACAAATAATAGAGAGGGGCAATACCCCATTTGTTCAATTCATTGTAAATATCAACAGACCGTTGGACTGTATTACAGACAATTAAACAGCTCCGGTTTCCCTCCCGTTTGGAAACAAATATTTTATAAAACTCCTCTGAAGTGAAAACCGGTTTATCCAATAATGGAACAATTTTAGTCCGGTTAAACTTTTTAAATACCTTTTCATAATCCTTTAATAGTTCATAAGGTCTTGCTCTTTCTCCTTCAGGTTCAAGGATTTCCTTATTTGCCAATTCAAAAATTTTAGGTTTTGTTGCAGTCATCAGAATAACCCGGGTATGTAAATATTTGGTCAAATAGAAAAGCACGGCGCCGAGCAGGGGAATTTGTTCCAACCGTATGGTTTGTACTTCATCCAAAATAACAATAGACCCTGCCAGATGATTAAACTTCAGCAACATTTTGTTTTTGTTACTGATAAGGGTTTCAAAGAATTGAACGAACGATGTGACTACAATATCGGATTGCCAGGTATTGAGTTGCATTAACTTCTGATTATAGCCTTCATTTTGTTTATCTTCGCCAAACACATCCGCATACTGGTAATGCCCCAGGACATTGACAGTGGTATTTTTAAAAACCTCATTGTATACAGAGAGGCATTGTTCTATAATGTTAATAAAAGGCAATCCATAAATAATTTGTGGTTCAAAATTTTCATTTTGACGTATTATTTTTTTGAGGCGCAGGGCAAAATCCAAAACGGTTAGTGTTTTTCCGATTCCTGTAGGCGCGGTCAGGGTAAAGATATTATTTGCGGTTATTTCCTCATTAATAATGTTTTTAATTACAGCAAGCCTCACCCAGTTACGCAATTTATTTTGCTCATAACCACTGATATCATCTATTGTTTGGGTGTCGACGGTTCCCGGCCTTCCGATAAAAATTTCTACCGCTTTTTCGGGTAAAGTTTTTCTTGAGTAATGCAATGTTTCCGAAGCATCCAGTTTATCTGCTTCTATCAGCAGGGAAAAAAGATAATTTATAGTGAAATAGTATTGAATTGAAGCATTTTTGATAATTAAATACCTTATTGTTTTTCTAATGTTCTTTTGAACATCCGGATCGGGAATTTTAAGAAGGGAACCTATATCCTGTTCCGGTAATTCAATTCCAATATCATGAACATTGTTTTCAATATCTTTTATCTGGGTTAAAAGGCTATTGTTTTCATCAAGGTCATTCATGAATAACCGGGAATCCGCGATACTTTGAAAATTGTTGTGGTGGTGAATTACCAGTAAATACAACAAGGCTGCATAAAACGGATATTCCTTATGTTTGTTTATCAGGCAAATAGCCCCAAGCAATGAATGGCTTTTTAACTTCCGGTTGACCTCTTCGCCAAGCAAATATCTCTGAAAAAAGGTTGTGTATTTGCCCAAATCGTGGAAACAGGTTAAGTCCTTAATAAATTCAGTGAGGTTTTGATTTTCGATAGAGATGTTAAGTTTCGGGTACAACGAGGATAACGCTTTGTCAAAGACACCTGACAAATGCTGTTTTAAAAGCCTGGAACCGGTTTTCAGCCCGTTTTCTTCTTTGGCATGTGAGTAGTAAATCATTATTCCAGAAATTGTATGGTTTGCCTTTGGTTATTATCATGTAAAACAAATACATTACCGTTTAATTTCACATCAAGCGGGATTCCTCCGGTTGTGAACAATATCCTGTTCATTTTTATAACTTCCCGGTCATTGTTGGCTTTAAAATCGGCCGGCATAAGTTCTTCTTCTATCATATTAAACCGGAAATCGTCGGTTTTTTCGAATAATATTTCTGAAATATTATCGGATATCCCTGCTGAATTCAATGAAACCCGTTCATTATTGATTTGTATCTCCTCAACATTGTTCCAAACCATGATATTTAAAAACCGGGCAATGAAATTTGCAGTGCCTAAAGTTGGGCTGTACATGAATTTATTGGACAGAAAAACAGACCTTATATCTTCGTAAGTGGTTGTTCCATTGTCAGAAGGTGCAAGGAATATCCTGTATTTTACCATATCAGTCTGTGGGTTTATACCTGATACTATCTCAAAAGGCGTCTGAATATGTTTTTGCCTCCCCCTGAAATCGGAATCACCCTTGACCATTAAAAAATTAAGGCGGTGAAAGGTTTTCTTTACAGGGGTAAGAATGTTTATCCCGATCTTTAAATTCTGTGAACTGAAGTTTTCATAATAGCTGTCTTTCTTTATTCCAATTGCTCCGGCTATTATTCCTGTTATTGTTGTCCTGGGCGGCAGGCTGAATGAAAAGGCGGTATTGTTGGCAAAGTATTTGCGAAAATGGGCAAACTTCCCTTCAATATCAAAAGATAATACTTGCATAAAGTTCTATTTATAAGGTTCTTCTATCCAATCGAATAAGTATTTTGTTTCGTAAAGGATTTCATATTTTTCAAGAAATTCAGTGTATTCCTCCCTGAATGTCTTCTTTCTGTGATGTTTTTGCTGGTTGAAAATATATTTTACTACTCTGTCAAGATGGGACCTGGAATAAGAAAACCCTCCATATCCCTGCTGCCAGGCAAACTTTTCTGGAATCCAGTGTTTTTCATTGATTAATTTGGATGAAGCGATTTTAATATCGTGAACCAGGTCGGCAATGGTTACAGTGGTTCCGAAACCTATCAGTATATGCATATGGTCGCTAACACTATTAACAGCAATAAGTTTCTGTTTGCGGTTCTCAACTACACCGGTGATATATTTATGTAATTCTTCCCGGAAGTTATCACGAATGAAGCTTTGACGGCCTTTAACGGCAAAGACGAATTGTAAGTAAATTTGTGTGTATGTATTGGCCATCGAACAGTAAATTTCATAATTAATAAACAGGAAAGTCCTACGGACTTGGGGGTTTTTTATATCTCACAATTACAAACAGGTAATCCCTCCGGGATTTTTGGCTGTTTAAGGGTACACCCATGGAAAAACTCCGGAGGAGTTACCTGTTTGTAAAAAAACTACCTGATTCCTGCAATATAACTCCGGCAGGAGTTGCCTGTTAATTCCCCGGGTAATCGACATCCTGCGAGCTTTTAATAACAACCTTACTTATGACTTCCTGATTATCCTTTATTAACTGCCTGAGTTTTTCTGTGTTTAAAACCAGATCTTTAAATCCTCTGACTTGTTTGAAGTTCAAGCCTGCTACCGGTTCAACCGACACATAGTTTCGTAAATCGCCGAAATACCCGTTGTAATAACCGTCGTTGTAAATAATCTCCACGTACAATTTGGGGTACTGGTTTAATTTAGAGCGGGTGGGCATTGCCGATATACTGTTCCACAAGCCGTTTCTAAAAACATTCAAATCATCTTCCGTTAAACCGGTTGTCAGGGCCGCGTTTTTGTTCACTGTTCCGTTAAAAGCCAATAAACTGTAGTACAAACGGTAATCTTTCCCAAAAGTGCTTGAATCATCGTTCATTATTGTCACTATAGAGTTTGATTCGATCAGTTCTACTTTGTTTAGCGAGTAACCCCAGTTAAGTTGTATAGCCCCGGTGTACGAGTGCGTAAACCCCGGAACGGCAAAGGCTCCGCCAAACATCCTGATATCGATAAACTTCTCCTTAATCAGATATTCAAGCAGAAAGAAATTTGCTTCCTTGGGCTTAAAATCCTTTTTTGTCAATGCAGTAAGTATTTTTGCCACATCGTTACCCTCTTCCCCGAACACTCTTTCATAAGCTGACAAATAATCATTTTGATCTACAAAAACAGTTTTGATAAATTCCTTGTCTTCAAGGTACCTTTCAATAACCGCTTTTAGCTTATTCTCAGGCTTCACCTTGGAATCTCCTTCCATATCCACAAAGATTTCCTTTCCCTGTGATTTAAGATAATCCCGGATATACCGTTTTACTCTCACATCTGTCACAAGGTTGGTTTTGGTGTCGTAATCCATACGGGGTTTGTTTTCCTGGTCCGGATCGCCATTGGGATTGCAATCAATGGCCTCATATAAAAACAAAAAATCCGAATTGTTTTTTATTATTTCCGACATAACACATAAATTTTAAATGAATATTTAATTATCAAGTTCTTCCGATTTGGCTTCATTCTCTTTATCATCCTTTTCTTTGAACATTCCAAACGAGTAGCCTGAAAGGATATAAAAGACATTTTCTTCCGGCGTTAGAAAATCTGCCGGTTTGTTGGGATTGAAAAGTTCCATGAACCTTGCAAAGTCATATTCAACGCTTGTAAGGTTGATCTTTGAAACATACTGCCTGACTTTTTCCCTAAGATCCAGGTGCAATCTTAAAACAGCATCTCTGTCCATCCCGTTGTAATTCAGCTTGTCCAGAACAGGTTTCTTTTGATGGTTGCTTCTGGCCTGGGCATAAGCTACCCGGTTTAAGACTTTTCCAAGATAAAACAAGGCTTTTTGCATTTTGGTATATCCCATATCTTTAAAGAAATATTCTATACGGGCATGATAATCCGTTTTTTCTAATTTTTGTTCCGGATTTAAGGTGTTTTCTTCCATATCATAAATATTTATCAGGTTTATTTTTCTTAGGAATTGAATAAAAGCGAGGTAGTTCATTACCCCGTTTTTTATTGCGTAATCAAAATTGCTTTGTTCTCTGATATTCGAATATGCCCTGTGCTTTTTACTATTATCAAACTGCCCTGACCGTTGTGCGATCAAATACCTGGTGAAATGCTTAAAAAGGACGGACCTGTCAATTGCCCGTTGCTCAAAAATATCCTTAAACAACTCCAAAGCTTCATTTCTTTTTGTGTCTTTTTTTACCGGAATAAACTGATAATAGGTATAAAAGTTGAAAAAAGTATTAGATTGATATTGATCAAAAAAATGATTGTTCAGCTTGTCAAAAGTTTTTACTATTTTAAAAAACCAGGGGGTGCTGATGTCTTTTATTAAATCATTGGATTTGAAATAATTGCCGTCCGAGTCAATAGAAATAAAATTCAACCAATAAATGTCATTTATCCAGTCGGAAAAACCAGTTTCTATCCTTTTAATATCGTTGTACCTTAAAAGAAAATCCGTTTGCTTTACAAACTTTTCTAAAATTAAATCGAAATCAACTTCAGTTTTAGAAAGAAATGAAGGAATCATAACGTGTTGAATACCTGCAATTGGTATTTTGAAGTTCATTAAAAGAAAAGAAGAACCCAAATCAAGATACTTTTGATATATCCGGCTAACCTGATAATTATAAGTAAAGTTATTCTTATTGAAAAGAGAAGCATAATTCTTTGTTTCGGTAATAAACATTTTATTCAAACTATATCTTGTTTCCAGCTTCATTTCACCAACATCATTTTTAAGTGTCCCGGAAGCATAACACATTTTGTTATTATTACTTTGATCTGGTTCATCTGTGAGGAAAAAGTCATTAACAAATTTTTGGTATTCTTTGATTTTTGAAACGGGTGTAGGTTCCGGAAACCCATACTTTTGAGATTTTACGGCAGCCGTAATTGCCGCGATATCTTCTCCCTTGTTCACTGAAATTTCTTTGAGTATCTTTTTCTCGTCTGATTTTGAGTTGTCTTTCTCATCTTCAATAAGATCAATCAATACGCCTTTCAACCTAAATATTTCATCCAATAATTCAAGAAAATAATCACAAGCGCCCGTTTCTTTTGCTTTTTCATAGAGTTCTCCATGAATTATTCTCTCTTTTTCTCTGGGATTTATTTTACCAAAAAACGATTTAAGCAAATTATTGATTTTCCCTTTTTCAACAGCAGAATAGATGGCTTTATTATTGCCTGGAAGTGTCTTTAGTAAAAGAAAAACAAGCGGGTCTTTTTCAAAATCGAATTTCTTTACAATTTCAGGATATATCCGGTGTTCATCCAGATCAAAAACAAGCTGCACAACAAAGTATTTACTCCTGTCATCCGGTTTTGGTTTTGCAAGAAACCTTTCGATGGGCATCATCTTCGAACTTTGCCACTTTCCTATTTTAAGTAACGTATCTAACATTTTCGGATTATTGGCATTAAACAATAATAAGCTTACTTCTTTCCGGTTGCCACCTCCCGATCGCTGCTATTGCTTTGTCCTGCATAAAATAGGTTTTTGTTGTTTTGCGGCAATAAAGATAATGAAATAAATAACTTATTTTGATGAAATTTTTTTCAACATTTTATTCACCTGACATTCCCGGTAAACTTTTTATTTTGCAGCTTGTTTATTCTTCATTAAAAGAAATTTTACATCATGCAATTAAATGTTATAGAAACCGGCAATCTGAAATTAGACGGCGGCGCCATGTTCGGCGTGGTGCCTAAGGTGATGTGGCAAAAGGCTTACCCTGCCGATGAAAACAACCTCTGCAACTGGGCCATGCGCTGCCTCCTCGCAGTGGACGGCGACCGAAGAATACTGACCGATAACGGCATCGGCAGCAAACAGGACGATAAGTTCCTGCGCCACTACCACCTCAACGGGGAGGCCACCCTCGAAGGCTCCCTGGAAAAAGCGGGATACAATCCTGCCGCCATCACCGATGTGGTGCTCACCCATCTCCATTTCGACCACTGTGGCGGCAGCATCAGAAAAGATGAGCAGGGAAACCTCGTTCCTGCCTTTCCCAACGCCACATATTGGGTAAGCAAGGCACAATGGGACTGGGCCACAAACCCAAACCACCGCGAAAAGGCCTCTTTCCTGAAAGAAAATATCCTTCCCCTGAAGGATACAGGCAAACTGAAACTGGTGGAGAAAGAGGGCAGGCTTTTTCCGGGCTTTGAAGTACGGTTCTTCAACGGCCACACCGACGGGCAGATGATCCCTTTTGTTAATTACAGGGGGAGAACCGTTGTTTTTATGGCCGACCTGCTTCCCTCCACAGCGCATGTCCCCATACCTTTTGTTATGTCATACGACACGCGGCCCCTCATCACCCTCGATGAGAAAAGGGCCTTTTTTAACGAAGCCATAGAAAAGGAATACATCCTGTTTTTCGAGCACGATCTCTACCATGAATGTTGTACCCTTCATCACACCGAAAAAGGACCGGCAGTTAAGGAAACCTTCAGACTGAGCGAGGTGGTATAAAATATAAACGCAGTTGTGATTGACTGAGCCGGTTGCATTCATCTCCGGCATTTTGCAGAGCCATCAATACACCGAAACGGCTTTTTTTACGGCCAGCAGGCGTCCGTTTACCGTGAGCCTGATCAGATAAATGCCGGATTTACCGCTGTTATTCCATATAAAACGGTGTTTTCCTCCATTCAGAGGCCGGTCTTTGAGCAGGTATTCCCTGCTGTTGCCTGACAGGCCGGACACTTCAAGGCTGACCAGGGCGTTGGCCGAAAGGTTAAACTCAATGGCGGCGTTGCCCCTGAAAGGATTGGGCGCCACTGTGAGGCCCGTGCCTTCTGAAAAATCAGCGTTAATACTTACCAGCGGGGTTACCGTAAGGTGGACATCCACCGGGTATTCATTGCCCGCATGATCACGAATGAAGATTGAGCCGTAGTAATCGCCCGTTTCGAGGGATGTTGCATCGAAGGAAACCACGGCCTTGTCAGTTTCAGAAGGGTTCAGGCCTCCCGACTTAGGGCTGACCGAGAGCCATAAGGCCTCCTTCATTTGTTCTTCAACCTCAAGTTCATACACAAGGGGATTCATGCCGCTGTTGCTGAGATAAAGGGTGTCCTTATACATGCCCCCTTCTTCGAGGGTTACATCAAAAGCGCCCGGGGAGTGATCCAGCGCCGGGTTCATATCGCCGAAGGCCGGGAAGGAAATGTAATCCACCCAGCCGCAATCGGAGCCATTGGCAATGGATACATCTTTTTCGTATGCCCATGACAGGGTGTGGATGCCCTGGGGCACCTGGTAGCTGACAAGCTCCCAGTCGTGTTCGCCCGACCAGCTTCCGCGAAGGCTGCCGTCAACATAAAAATTGAGAAAGTCATAAGTGTCTTCGCTGGAAACCTTACGGTAGAAACTCACCTCGCCGCCGCCCAGGAAGCAGGCCTGCAGGTTCAGGGCAGAGGACTGGTTGTCGCCAACCGGTCCTGACACGGAGCTATAAGTTCCTTCATATACTTCAGCATCAGTGATTTCCCAGGGAGCTTCCCCCCCGAAGGACCAGGGATAGGAGAGGAATCCGCCTGATTCGAAGTCTTCCATTTCAAATCCGGATACAAGGAAAAACATATCTGACGACGAATATTCGTTATCGGCCTCCACCTCCACGGTGAAATCGGTAATATATCCTACCGGCAGGCCGGGGGATGCAGTGATGTTGAAAGTCATGGTGTGCGTCCCGGAGGCAGGGAGTTCCGGGGCATAGGCTGTGCCGGCGTTCACCGTGATGTAAGCATTGTTGCCTGAAAGAAGGGCCTCCACATTGTCAGCATCAGCGCCGCCGTTGTTTTTCAAAACTACATTTATATCGCTGGTTTCCCCAGGATCGAGGATGCCATTGCCCCCGTCATCCACTGCAACCTCCTGTACAGCCACAACAGGCGCGTATCCTGTGAGGTAAATATGGCTCAGCCACTCACCGCCGCCGTTATCCACTATGATGGTATTCAACACAAAATCATGGTTGTCAGGTATAAAATTACTCACCTGAAAAATGAAGGCATCGTTGAAAGTAGCCACCTTGCCGGGTTCGAAATTTCCGAGGAACTGGGCGCTGTCGATGAGAGTGATGTAGGGGTCGTCAACGGACACTGCCATGAATGCCCCTGTAATAAGCTGGCTTCCCAGGTTTTCAATCGTCACCGAAAGGCTTGCAGTTTCACCGAATTCGATCACGCCGTCGCCTCCCGAGCTTACAGAGGTTTCCTTTATAACAAGGAAATTGGTCCCGTCGGTGGAAAGAAGCAATGTTTTGCTGTTGGTCATGTTGTCACGGTCTGTCACCATTATTTTCACAGGGAAATTATCGAATATTTGTGTGGCTATACCACTAAAAACCCCATCATGGGTAATCATGAACCCTTCAGGAGGGAAGGAAGGCTGAAGATAAATGGCATAGTTGCCCGGAATGGCAGGATTGCCCGACACTTCCGTAAGCTGGTAGTATTTGTTGTTTCCGTAAGACAGGCCCGATATCCAGTCGATGCCGGAATATGAATTGGTTTCCCCGTAATAAAGGGTAATGCTGCCGTATTTATCGATTTTCACTGCGAAATTCAGGTCGCTCATTGCGGCCTGGTCGTTCACCGAAGCATTCCACCTGAAGATGGCATACTCCTCATTTCCTTCATACCACATGCCGTCTCCCGAAGAGGGGTAGAGCCTCAGGTCGGAATAAAAGGGTGCAATGTTCCTGTTTTTGGTAAACAAAAGAAAATCATACACCTGGTAAGGCCACGAAAGAAGGTTGTTCACCAGAATGTACCCGTCAACATACACCTTCACCTGGCTGTATTCACCGTCGTAAAAGGGGAAACTGAAGCCCAGGTTTTTCACGGCGTACCCATCGTTGTTATTGGTGGGGTTGAGCTGTTCGGCGGTTACATTGGGAAAAGCCTGTATCGAACCTGTTTCGGAATAATTCAGGTCGAGGTCCCAGATGTAGGGCCCCTGCCCGCCGCCGGCGCTGAGTTGAAAGGAATAGGGTTCATAAACAGTGGCATCCGGAAGCGTTTCCGTTGTAATGTAAACCGTGTCGAAGTTCATGGTACGGTTGATCCCGATGGTGGTTGTTCCGTTGTTTACCAGAGGTATGTTCATTTCGCCGTATTTCACTTCCACGGGCTGGCTTCCCGTGTAATCGATGATGGAATAGGAGGTGATCTCACCCTGGGCCGAGTTAGCCGGGTCGTCTTCATCCACTATCAGGAAAAACCTGGCGGAAGATCCACTGTTGATCCTGTTGAGCAATGGGGAAAGGTCGAGACCGAATTCAATGGTTTTGTCTTCTTCGGTGGCTCCGCCCTGCATGTAATAACAGCCGCCCTGGAAATGGAACACCGGAAGGTTCATCTCATAATCCGGTAAAGAAGCGAGTGTATCCATAGAAATGCCCGCCTTTATCCTTATCATTTTTCTGCACACATGCTTCAGGACGACTTTGGCGGTGAGCAAAGGTTCAGTGTTTTCCTTTGCATACAGCACATGCGCTGCGTTGTTCCATATTCCCCCGGAACCATAGGCATCCGCAAGGGTTTTGTACATCATATAACAAAAGCCGTTGTTACCCCAGGAGGGGCCGCCGCCATAATTGTTGGAGAATTTCAGCCCGCCTATTTCCCAGTCGCGCACATCCACCTTACCATCGTTATTGATGTCGATATGATTTGTGTATTGTCCGTCGCTGTTGTAATCCCAGCGTATTGAATCATTATAGCCGGCAATGCACATCGCATGGTTGGCGCTGGCGCCCCATTCCAGCATAACATATTTTCCGGCTTCAGGGGTTCCCGCCGGGAGGGTGGGCATTCCCCAGGGGCAGGCAGCGTAAAAACTGGCCACTCCTCCTGTGGCGGAGCCTTCCAGGTGGTCATGGATCCAATGCTTCAGGATCATTACGCCTTCTTCATTTGAAACATCAATCTGGTAAGCTTCATAGATGCGGTTGTGCATACCGCTGTAATATTCATCATAGCCAGACATCCATCTTTTTGGCCCTCCTGATGACATACTGCCCCCGTACTCCACCACGTTGGGGGTCCCCAAAGTCCTGATTATCTCAAAACTGTGAAAATAGCTCACACCGTAATAACCGTCGCCGCCGTTGCCGAAGTTCCAGCAGAAATGTGTAGGGTACTGGTTTTCCGGCACATTGGATGGCAGGTTTCTCAACCTGTTGATCTGATAAGTGAAGTTCTGGCCTATCCCGCTTGCCTGTCCGCATTCATAACCCACCTGGTTAAAAACCGGTCTCCAGAATAAATTCTCTGAGTTGTCCACTGCCGGGGGCAGAACGGGCGCCTGCGGGCCTGAATATTGCACAGGCACAGGCAGCATGGGCATAGAGGTGAGTTCCAGGGAATCGGAAACGCTCAGCTTCGGTAAGCCGGAAAAACCTTTGGGTTTGCTTTCCTGGGCATTTATCATGCAATGAAATATTACACCCGCTGAAAGCAAAAAAACGATCGGTTTGTTCATGAAGATTGTTTTATTTTCAGACAAAACGGCGGGCCTTTAAGTTGCAACAGCAATGCAATTGACGGTCCCGCATCAGTGGGTAAAATTATAAAAAATTAAACCATTTGGCAATACAAATGTTAATTGCGTAGTTTTGCAGCGTTTTTCTCATGGTTAACTGAAAACAGATAATGAATGGCTAAAAATCTTGTGATAGTCGAATCCCCGGCTAAGGCAAAAACGATCAGCAGGTTTTTAGGGAAAGACTTTTTAGTGGAATCCTGCTACGGACATATCAGGGATTTATCAAAAAATGAGTTGGGAGTTGATGTTGAAAAAGGGTTTGAGCCTAAATACATCATCCCTGCCGACAAACGAAAGGTTGTAACTCAGTTGAAGAAGAGCCTGAAGGATGCCGAATGGGTATGGCTTGCGACCGATGAGGACCGTGAGGGGGAAGCCATTTCATGGCATCTTGTCAAAGCCCTTAACATAGATGAAAGCAAAGTAAAACGCATTGTTTTTCATGAAATTACCAAGCCGGCCATTCTGGCTGCCATAGAAAATCCCAGGCAAATTGATGTCAACCTGGTAGATGCGCAGCAGGCCCGGCGTGTGTTGGACAGGCTTGTCGGCTATGAGATATCGCCGGTACTTTGGAAAAAGGTGAAGCCGGCCCTGTCGGCAGGCAGGGTGCAGTCGGTGGCCGTAAGGCTTATTGTGGAAAGAGAATCGGAAATACGGAGCTTTATTGCCGAGTCCTCTTTCAGGGTCACCGGGAATTTCATTACCGAAGGGGATGTTATTGTGGAAGCCGAACTGAGCAAACGATTGCAGGAAAAGGAAGAAGCGCTGCAATTCCTTAATAACTGCAGGCAGGCCGGATTCAGCATTTCTGCCGTCAGCAAAAAGCCTTCGGAAAGGAATCCGGCGCCGCCCTTCACCACTTCCACACTGCAGCAGGAAGCAAGCAGGAAGCTGGGGTATTCGGTTTCAAAAACCATGATGGTTGCCCAGCAGCTTTATGAATCAGGGTATATCACTTATATGAGAACCGATTCGGTGAACCTCTCAACGCTTGCCCTGGGAATGGTGAAAAAAGTGGTGGGTGAGCTTTTCGGTGAGAATTACATTAAGACAAGGCAATACACCACAAAATCAAAATCGGCGCAGGAAGCTCATGAAGCCATCCGTCCTACTTTCCCTGAAACGAAGAGTATTGAAGGGGACCCATCGCAGAAAAAACTGTATGAACTGATCTGGAAACGAACCATTGCCTCCCAGATGAGTTCGGCCAAAATTGAAAAAACGACTGTTGACATTGATATCTCCAACTCACCGCTGAAATTCATTGCCAGGGGCGAAGTGGTCATTTTCGACGGCTTCCTGAAGGTATACAGCGAATCGTCCGACAATGAAGATGACAACAGCCATGGACCGGTGCTTCCTCCTCTGCAGAATGGCATGGCTCTGACCCGAAAGGAGATTTTTGCTGTGGAGAGATACACCCAGCCCCCGCCGCGATATACCGAGGCCAGCCTGGTGAAAAAACTGGAAGAATTAGGCATTGGAAGGCCTTCGACTTATGCCCCTACCATTTCAACAATACAAAAAAGAGAATATGTGGTCAGGGAAAACAGGGCCGGGGAAGAGAGGAACTACACCGAGATCAGCCTGGTGAAAGAGGTGGTGAAAGAAAAGGTGAAAACAGAAAAATTCGGGTACGAAAAAGGAAAGCTTTTCCCCACCGATATCGGAACCATCGTAAACAATTTCCTGCTTGAACATTTTGAAAACGTGATCGATTACCATTTCACAGCCAATGTCGAAAAGGAATTCGACGACATTGCCCATGGCAATAAAGTGTGGAACGGCATGATCAGGGAGTTTTACAAACCTTTTATTTCGCAGGTGAATAACACCCTTGAAACATCAAAAAAACACAGCGGTGAAAAGCTTTTGGGGCAGGATCCCGTGACCGGGAAAAATGTGTATGCCAAAATAGGCAGATACGGACCCATCGTACAGATCGGCGAAACAAGCGATGAGGAGAAACCCAGATTTGCAGGGATGGGCAAAGGGCAAAGCCTCGACGACATCACCCTTGAACAGGCGATGGAGTTGTTCAGGTTGCCGAAAAGCCTCGGTTTTTTTGAAGAGGCGGAAGTCACCGTGGCCATAGGCCGTTTCGGCCCCTACGTACGACACATGAATAAATTCTATTCCCTCCCCAAAGACCAGGATGTCTTTCATGTCACCCTTGACCAGGCGGTCGTGATCATCCGGGAAAAACGCGAAAAAGACCAATCGAAGATCATCCGGGAATTTGAAGGAAAGAAAAAATTCCAGGTTCTCAGGGGAAGATATGGCCCTTATATCACCGACGGGAAAAACAATTACAGAATACCTAAAAACATTGTGCCCGAAGAACTTACCCTGGAAGACTGCATCAAGATCGCCGGGGATTCAAAGGACAAAAAGGGCAGGAGAAAATAATTCCCGACATTTATCCGTCTTAATGACAACTTTTTTTGTCATTTATGGTATAAATATCCTAAACAAAAACCTGTTTTATGGATATAGGGATATACCTTGAACATGCAGGAACAGTAAAAGAAGAAACTACCCGGGATTTTTTCCAGGATAAAAAACTGGGTGGCAGGATAATGACCTCCCCGTTGGAAGGACAAGTGCCGGATTATGAGAATGCCGACCTGGCGCTGATAGGCGTTCCTGAAGACAGAAACGCGGTGAACAATGAGGGTTGTGCCCGGGCCCCGGAAAGGATAAGAAACCATCTTTACAACCTCTTTACCATCGGCAACAACATCAAAATTGCCGACATGGGCAACCTCAGAAGGGGGCATACGCCGGAAGACACCTACTTTGCCCTGAGCGCCGTGGTTTCCGAACTGATCAGAAACAACACCGTGCCCATTATTATCGGAGGCAGCCAGGATCTGACCTTTGCCAACTATATGGCTTATGAATCGCTGGGCCAGATCATCAACATCGTTTCCATCGACTCGTTGTTCGACCTGGGAATGGTTGAAAGCGAGATCAACTCCCGTTCTTTCCTCAGTCAAATCATCCTGCACCAGCCCAACTATCTGTTTAATTTCACCAACATCGGTTATCAATCGTATTTTGTGGATGCTGAAGCTGTGGAGCTGATGAAAAACCTGTATTTCGATGTATACAGACTGGGCAGGGTGAAGGAGAAGCTGGAGGAGGTGGAACCTATTGTGCGAAACGCCGACATGCTCAGCTTCGACATTTCCTCTGTGAGGCACTCGGATGCCCCCGGTAACGGAAATGCTTCTCCAAATGGCTTTTACGGGGAGGAGGTCTGCCAGATTATGAGATACGCGGGATTGAGCGATAAGCTCACTTCCATTGGCTTTTACGAAACCAACCCGCAGTTCGATCATAATGATCAAACTTCACACCTTGTGGCACAGATGATCTGGTACTTCATCGATGGGTTTTATAACCGCAAACATGAATACCCGGGCAGGAACAGGGACGAATTCATTAAATATACGGTGAGCATCAAAAATCATAAGGATCAGATTGTTTTCTTCAAAAGCAAAAGAAGCGACCGCTGGTGGATGGATGTGCCTGTGAAAACAAACCTGCGCACCATTTATGAACGGCACCACCTGATCCCCTGCTCCTACAGCGATTACGAAGTGGCCTGTAAAGACGATATACCCGACAGATGGTGGCAGGCATACCAAAAACTGATGTAACTTCAGGCGCCCCTGACTCTTTGGGGATTTTCCCTGATGAATTGTCCCCACCCGGAGGCCTTTTTGGTATTTTCGCCGGTTCCTTTCTGAAAGTAATGACAGAGGGCCAGAGCCAGGGCATCGGTTTCATCCAGAAACCGGGGTTTTTCCCTGATGTTAAGCAATGTGAAAAGAATAGCTGCCACCTGTTCCTTGGAAGCGCTGCCTTTGCCGGTGATGGATTGCTTCACCTTTTTCGGGGAATATTCGAAAATGGGCACATCACGGTAGAGCCCTGCGGCCATGGCAACACCCTGCGCCCGCCCTAATTTATGCATGGATTGAATGTTCTTTCCATAGAACGGCGATTCGATGGCTATCTCGTCAGGATGATATTCCTCGATAAGCGACAACGTTCTTTCAAAAATTTTTTTTAGTTTTAATGCCTGATTAGAATACTTTGAAAGTTTGATAACACCAAAATTTAATAATTCAAAACGATTGTCTTTTATGTGTATCAACCCATACCCCATAATATTCGTTCCCGGATCGATGCCTAATATGATGCGGTCGTTTTTCAAACTTACCGGTTATTAATACTTATTACTGAATGAAGCTGTTGGCAAAAATACATAAAAACAAGACGTATAACTGGATCATACGGCTTACGATTATCATTGCCACGTACAGCTTTATCTACAAGCAGATATTCCACAGGAAAAAACTCGACGATGTGGTTCAATCGTTCAATCAGTTGCTGGATGAACCTGCATTGTATGTTTTCAGCATCTGGGTGGTGGGCCTGATGCTCGTCAACTGGGGTATTGAGTCGCTCAAATGGCAGTTTCTAATCGGTAAAATTGAGAAAATCCCCTTTCTCAGGTCTTTTGAGGCGGTTCTTTCAGGAATATCCGTGAGCCTTTTCACCCCAAACCGCGTCGGAGAGTACTTCGGCAGGGTGTTTATATTGGAAAAAGCCAATCCCTGGAAGGGGGTGTTCATCACAATCATCGGAAGTATGAGCCAGCTTCTCACTACTATCATAGTGGGATCACTCGCATTGCTGTTTTTCATTCCCATTTACCTCCGCGACAATGTTCTTTTTTCTCCTTACCTCTTCTATGCACTCATATTGCTTGTCCTGACCATTGTCACGGCTTTGATCCTTATCTTCCTGAATGTGTCGGCCATACCCCGGATCATCGCACGCTATATCAAAAAAAGATTTGTTAAAATATACCAGTATTTTTCAGTGATCTCTTACTACAATTCTTACGAACTCGCCACCGTGTTGATATTCAGCTTTTTAAGATATTGCATTTTTGCGATCCAGTTTTATTTGCTGCTGCTGATGTTTTCGGTGGAGATTCCATTAGGCCATGGATTGATGATCATTGCCATTATCTTTTTTGTGATGACGGCCATTCCGACCATAACCCTTGCCGAATTAGGCATCAGGGGCTCGGTTTCGCTCTATTTCATTCAAATGTATTTTGAGCGGTATGGTGTTGTCAACGATCAGATCAATGCAGGCATCATTTCCTCCACCTCTACCTTGTGGCTTGTGAATCTGGCCATTCCCGCCCTGTTGGGCACCTTCTTCGTGCTGAAGCTGAAGTTTTTCAGTAAACGTCCCAAGGATGACTGACGCCTTGTTGATATATATCATTTTATTGGCCGCGGCGACTTTGGGATACCTGTATTTTCTTATATCCTACACTGCCGGATGGTATCTGACCCGTGAAATAAGGAGGTCGGAAACATCTTCCGGGATAAAAGTGAGCGTAATCATCCCTGCCAGGAATGAAGAAAAGAACATTGGCAAAATCCTTCAGGACCTTATCGCACAGGATTATCCTTCACATCTTACCGAAGTGATTGTGGTGGACGACAATTCCTCTGACCTTACGGCTTCCGTTGTTAAAGAAGTAAGCAGGGAGCATCAGGATATGCCCGTCAGGCTGCTGAGGGTTACCGAAGAAAAGCCCGACAGCGCTTACAAGAAAAAGGCCATCACCTATGCCATCGGAAAGTCTTCAGGGGAGCTGATTGTGACTACAGATGCCGATTGCAGGCTGGGAGAAAAGTGGCTCTCGGCCATTGTTGCCCTCTTTGAGGCAAAACGGCCGAAGATGATTGTTGGACCTGTCACTTTTCATCAGGAATCTTCTTTTTTTGAAAAAATGCAAACCCTTGAATTCCTGAGTCTTATCGCAATCACGGCGGGAGCGATCAGGATTGGGAAACCCATCATGTGCAACGGGGCCAACCTGGCCTATGAGAAAAAGGCGTTCAATGAATCGGGGGGGTTTAACAGCGACCGGTTTTCGTCGGGTGACGATGTTTTTCTGCTGCTCAAAATCAGAAAACTTTTCGGAAGCAAATCGGTTATGTTCCTGAAAAACAGGGATGCCATCGTTTGGACGGAAGCGAAAAAAACAGTCAGCGATTTCAAGAACCAGCGGGTGAGATGGGCGTCCAAAAATAAGGTGTATGATGCGAAAATACTCGTCGTTTCTTTTACAGTGTACATGATGAACCTGCTTTCGCTTTCGGGTTTGCTGCTGGGTTTTGCCGGAACCGGATTTTTACTGGCAGGGGCGCTGGCCTTCATCGTGAAATTCTTTGCCGATCTTCCCATTCTTTTAGGTATTGGACGTTTTGTCAGAAGGGCCGACATCTTCATTTATTCCATACCCCTTCTTATAATTTATCCCGTATATATCATCCTGATCGGCGCATTGGGCATTCTGGGCCGTTATAGCTGGAAAGACAGGAAAATCAAAAACTGATATATTATGAAGTTGTTTTTTGCATCACTGATTCTTTTTGCCGCAGGCATTGCATGTACTGCTGTTGCGCAGGATAAAAAGGAAACATGGCTGTATGATGCAGGGGCAAAGGCGCCTCCGGGAGATATCGACATCAGGCATCTTAAGGCAGATTTATCCATCGATCCTGAAAAAGCGCTTTTTCAGGGTACCGCATACTTCGATTTCACAACAATTTGCAGGCATGTGGATTCGGTCAGCTTCTACACCCCATCCATGACCATCGCAAAGGCAATCCTTAACGGAATGGAGCAACCCTTCCGGCTGACGGAAAATCACACAACCATTTATTTTCGACCCTCATTACAGAGGGGAAAGGAATACAGGCTCATCATGTCGTACACTTCAACCCCTGAGGGTCACTGCAATGTCATCGGATGGGACGATCCGTCCGGGATAAAAAGAAAGCAGGTGTGGGCCCACCGGCCCTTCGGGTGGATTCCATACAAGGACGACAGGCTGACAATGGACCTGAACATCACCTTCGACAGCGCATACCGGGTTTTTTCAAACGGCGTAAGGATTTCAGTGTCAAAAAACGACAATGCCACAAAAACATGGCATTACCGTATGGAAAGGGAACATCCGTTCTTTTCAACTGCCCTGGTGATTGGCAATTACGGTTTTAAAAACATAGCAGGCGAAGGGGAACTGCCCCTTGAAATGTGGTTTTATCCCGATTGGGAAAATCATTTTGAAACCACCTATCTCTTTATGGAGGATATGATCCCGTTTTTCGAATCGGAGTTTGGGATGGCATACCCTTACGAACTGTACCGGCAGGCGCCTGTGACAGATTATACTTACGCAGCCATGGAAACCACCACTTCCACGGTTTTCGGGGATTACCTTTTTGTCGGACCACGGGCCTTCCACATGAGAAATTATGTGAATGTCAATGCCCATGAACTGGCACATCAGTGGTTCGGCAACTGCATCTCCCATCTTAAACCTTCCGATATCTGGCTCACCGAATCCTTTGCCACCTATTACGGCAAGATGTTCGAAAAGCAAATTTACGGTGAGGATTACTATCAGAATGTCAGGCTGAAGGAATGGGAGGAAACAATGGAAGCATCCCGTCAGAACGGTTTTCCGGTGGGCCATTCACAGGGCGGCAGGGCCAGGTGGTACCCCAAAGGTTCGCTGGTGATGGATATGCTCAGGTATGTGCTGGGCGAAGAGGATTTCCTTGCGTCCATCTCCCTGTACATGAACACCTATGCCTTCGGGACGGCAGAAACCGGCGATTTCATCCGCTCGGTATATAAAGCCACAGGAAAAGAGATGGGATGGTTTTTCGACCAGTGGATTTCCAGGGGAGGCGAACCTGTGTATGAAGTGGATTACCGCCAAAATGACGGTATGGAGGGGCAAAGGTTTACCCATGTCGAAGTGATCCAGGCACACGAAATTACCGACCTTACAGGATTGTTCAGAATGCCTGTAAACATTGAAGTGCACTATGCCGACCGTTCCTTTGATGCGGTTGAGGTGTGGATCGAAAAAAAACATCATAACGTCTACATCCCCAATCCGGAAAAGAAAGAAATATCATTTGTGCTTTTCGATCCGGGCAGGGAGGTTCTGAAAAACCTGCATTTCGAAAAATCCCCGCAGGAACTGATGCTTCAGGCGATGTATGCCCCACAGATGATCGACAGGTACGATGCCCTCGTTGGTTTGAGGGATATTGC
Source organism: Bacteroidales bacterium (assembly GCA_016927695.1). Lineage (GTDB taxonomy): Bacteria > Bacteroidota > Bacteroidia > Bacteroidales > JAFGHD01 > JAFGHD01. The sequence goes on along the minus strand of JAFGME010000266.1, from coordinate 11,972 downwards.
TGTTCCCATAAAGCGGGAAACGCTTCACAACAATTATCACAAAGAAACTTTTCATCTCATTAAAGGGGAAACGGTAGCACAATTGGTCCGTGATTCATTATCTCACAGCCTCCTGGCTGAAGCCATCGCCGATCCTGATCCCCTGGTGCGCAGGGCTGTGGTTGAAAACCTGAAAACGGTGCCTCTGGATCTTGTCCCGGTTTATAAAAAACTTCTGAACGATTCGTGTTATCTCAATCTCGAACTGGCGCTCCGCAACCTCTGTTCGTCTTTTCCGCAAAACACGGCAATTTATCTCGAAGCCACCAAAAACGAAACCGGCTGGAGAGGAATGAACATCCGGATGGCATGGCTGGAAATTGCAGCAGCTACAGGGAAAGAGGAATACCTGGAAGAAATTACCGGCCTTTCAGGTAAAAGCTACGATTTTGAAACCCGCATGAATGCTTTAAACACCCTCCAAAGGCTGAATTTTCTGAATAAAAAGGGGGCGGAGAATCTGTTGGATGCATGCAATAATTTCAATTTTCGCCTTTCTGCAAGCGCCAGGGAAAATCTGTTGTACTTTTATAAGCAAAACAGCCACCGCATCCTGATTGACCAGGCGCTTGAGAGCGGAAATCCGGAAAGCAACGACCGGGAAAGGATCATCAGGTGGTTAAATAATTAAATGAGTGTTATTTATGAAGAAACAAATCAAAATCCTCAATCACGACTGCATTAAGCGTATCCTTGACAGGGAAGACAAGCGCGTGGTTTTTGATAAAACCAATATGATCCCCGACCATCATGAACTGCTGGAGGAACTGAAAAAAATGGTCGGCTATGAAAAGATCATCAGGAAATCGGTATTGGGGCTTGATATTTATCAGTACAGCTCGTACGGTGAATTTGAACAAACGCTGATCCCTTTTTTGTTCAAAACCATTTTTGAGGCCAACATCCGTTTGTGTCTCACCAACCACAGATTCATCTTTCAGAAATATACGCCCGATCAGATCCGGAACAGATTTATCAGCACAGGCGACGGGGGCTATGCCATCTTCGACAATCCTTTGCATTCATTGCTGTTTGCCTGTAACTTCGCAGTGATTCTCAGGGCATACAATGCCTATCATTTTTATCCAAGGTTAAGACGGATTATTGGCCCTGTCAACATGCGGTATGCCATTACCCACGATAAAATCTACAACTACGACCACAATTTCTACGGGAGGGCGATCATCAACAATGCCCGCATACTGATGAAGGACAACCTGAACCGCTGCCTCATCGATGAGCATGCACATTCATGGTTCACAACGAATCTTGACGGGGTGGAAAACCTCCAGATTGCCACCCTCGAAGACATTGCCAACATCTATGAATTCAACAGGGATTATGACCGCAGCCTTCTCGAACATGGCGACGAACTTTTTGAAAACGAGCCTTCCAGAAGGTACGGTATCATCAATTCCGACATTCTCAAAATCGGGATGATCACCTCCAAGGAAGCCGCCATCAGCGTTTATAACCTTCATATGCAGGTCACCGTAAAACTTGTGAACGATGACGATCCCAACCAGACCCGGCTGATCACCGTGAGCCTGGGAAACCTGAATACCACAGGCATCTGAGTGGCAAACAAAGGGCTTCAACCCGGAGAAGGCATCAGGTATTTTCCTTTGTTTTTATGAAATGAAGTGAAAAAAAGCATCTTTAAGGTATTACATGCTGCTCTTAAAAGCAGAGATGTGTAATTTTACAATTCAATAATTCAAAAGAAATGATCAGCAAGCATTACAAACATTCTCCGGTTATTGCCCTGTTTCTGGGCGTGCTGTTTATCGCCGGCAGTTATACGTTGATCTGCCCCTCCTGCGGGCCTGCCGGGTATTCTGCTCCTGTTTTTCCCGATAAGGACTATGCCCGTGAATGGCACACGGCCGATTCACTCATACAGGAGGGACTGCCGCAATCTGCGCTAAAAATTGTAACCATGATATATTCCGATGCGAAAAATGAGGGCAATTCGCCCCAGTTTATCAAAGCCATCCTGTACCGGATCAAGCTTCAATCCCAATCGGCGGAAAACTATCTGGCGGAAGCCATACATGACCTGCGCACAGAAATCAGCGAGGCAGAACCACCCGCAAAACAGGCGCTGCATTCTGTTTTAGCGGAGATATACTGGCGCTATTACACCGCCAACCGTTTCAGGTTTCATGAGAGGTCAACCCTTGTGCCCGCACAGGCAGGCGATGACCCCGGAACATGGGATCTGAAAACCCTGGTTTATCATGTGGTCAGACACTACCGGCTTTCCGTTCAGGATGCCGGTATGCTGAAGGTTACCGACCTGAAACTTTACGATGTGATCCTTGAAGTGAAAAAGGACTCAAAGCGTTACAGGCCCACCCTTTACGATTTTCTGGCCCACAGGGCAGCAGATTTTTTTATGAATGAAGAACCCGCCATTATCTATCCCGCTGAAAAATTTGAATTGGATAATGAGGATTACTTTTCCGGAACAGAAAAATTCAGTTCGCTCAACATCAGCGGAAAGGATTCCCTGTCCAACAAATTCCACGCATTGCAATTACTTCAGGAGCTTGCTGCCTTTCACGCAAAGGATGATGATCCTGCAGCCCTTATTGATGTGGAGCTGAAGCGACTGGATTTTGTGCACCGTCATTTTATCTCCGGCTCAAAGGACAGCCTGTATATGAATGCCCTCATAGCGCTGGAAAAAGCGCACACCGGACAGCCCTCCTCCACCCTGGTGGGTTATGCCATCGCCTCGGAGCTTGAAAGGTCGGGCAGAATGTACAATCCCGCAGATGAGGCCACCCTTAAATACCGCTTCCGGATTAAAGAGGCCCTTGAAAAATGTGACGAAGTCATCAGCCGCTTTCCCGGTTCCGACGGGGCAGATAACTGTTCGGTTTTGAAAGAGCTTGCCCTCAAACCGATGCTGGAAATGACCCTTGAAAATGCAAACTGCCCCGGCAAAGCCTTTCCTGCACTGGTTCAGTACCGGAATCTTTCCGGTCTTCATTGCAGGATCATCGGGATGGATTACGGTGAATACTATGAAAACACCCGGGAATACGGAAATGATGCAGATTTCCTGGAAATGATCAGGGGAATCAGAGCCCTGGAGGAATGGAGGGTGACGTTCCCCGAAACGAATGATTTTCAAACGCATAGCACGGAGTGCAGGGTTCCCGGCCTGGCCCCCGGCTTTTACATCCTTCTGGCGTCGGCCGGCGAAGATTTTGGGCAGGGTAAAAGTCTTACGGTATATGCCCCTTTCTGGATTTCCGGAATAAGCTACGTTGACCGCAAAGACAATGAGCAGGGTTATCACTATTACCTCTTCGACAGGGAAAGCGGCGCACCTTTATCAGGCGCCAAAGTGAAAATCAGTTACCGTCAGTTCGACTATAACGAAAGAAAACAGGTTCTTGTGCCCGGCGAATTATACAACAGCGACGAAAAAGGATATTTCTTCATCCCGGCGCTCCGGGGAAGCGAAACCAAACCCAATTCTTTCAACCTCGACATTCAATATAAGAAGGACCGCCTGGTGACCGACGACCATTTCTACAGGTCGGGCTACTATAAACCCGACATCAGAAAAGAGGTCAAAACCTGGTTTTTCACTGACAGGGCTATCTACAGGCCGGGGCAAACGGTTTATTTTAAAGGGATTGTCCTGGAGAAATACGGAGAAAGCCATGAGATCAAATCCGGTTACGCTTCGGAGGTTCTATTCACCGATGTCAATAACCGTGAGATCTCCAGGGTGAAAGTCACCTCCAATGAATACGGATCGTTCAGCGGCAGCTTCACTGCTCCCCAGGGTGTACTTACCGGGATGATGAACATAAAAAACGAAACCGGATACATCAGCATCCGGGTCGAAGAATACAAGCGGCCCACTTTCGAAGTGGTGATCGGTCAGCCGGAGGGGTCTTACAAACTGGGGCAGACAGTGGAAGTCAGGGGAACCGCCAGATCTTTTTCCGGTTTTGGAATCGACAAGGCTTCAGTCACTTACAGGGTGGTGAGAGAAACCCGTTTTCCCTGGTATGACAGGGGCCGGGCCAGTTATTTTTATCCCTCAAAACAAACGGAGATCACCAACGGAGAGGTGCAAACCGGTGAAGAAGGTGATTTCCGGATATCGTTCACTGCTTATCCCGACCATGCAGTTCCGGCGTTATACCGGCCGTTTTTCAGCTTTCATATCATCGCCGAGGTGACTGACATCAACGGCGAAACACAGCCATCGGAATCGTTTGTCAATGTGGGGTACAACGCCCTGACGCTGGACGCCGGCGTAAAAGAAATTATGGATGTTGATGAATTCCGGTGGTTTACTGTAATCTCTGCCAACCTCAACGGGGAAAAAACCGCCGCTGAAGGAACGGCTGTGATCACCCTGCTGAAAGAACCTGAAAGGCTGTTCAGGAGAAAAGAATGGCATTCGCCGGATGTGTTTTTGATGACCGAAGAGGAATACAGGAGCGAATTCCCAAACGACATGTACACAAATGAAGGCGCTGTTGAAAACCTTGAGCCCGCAAAAGTGGTTTATAACTCCCCTTTTAACACTGCAACAGACTCATTGATTACTTTGGAAAACCAGGATTTCACCCCAGGAAGATATTCGCTCCGGCTGACGGCTGAAGATGAATACGGAGAGGAAGTCACGGTGGTAAGGTATTTCACCCTTTTCAGCAAGAAAGATAGCCGTCCCCCGGTAAAGGAAACATTCTGGTTTCATGCCCCGGTCAATAAGGCCCTTCCCGGAGATACGGTGAGGTTTTATGCCGCCACGGCAGAGAATGAGTTAAATCTGATCTATGAGGTCACCAAAGCAGGCATCATCCTCCGGAAAGAGATAATCTCAATTCACAATGGTGTGAAAATGTTTGAGATACCGGTAGATGAATCGATGAGGGGGGGCTTTACCGTACATCTCGTCGGCGTGAAGTACAACAGGGCTGTTGAAAAAAGTTTCAATGTGGAAGTGCCTTTCTCCGACAAGGAAATATCATTCGTTTTCAATACTTTCCGCGACAGGCTGGAGCCAGGGCAGAAAGAGGAATGGAGGATCACACTGAAGGGAGAAAATGGAGAGGCCCTCGCTGCAGAAATGCTTGCCTCCATGTACGACGCCTCTCTGGATGCATTTGTCCTCAACCTTTGGAACTTTAGCCTGTACAGACAGATTTACGGTTCAACATGGTGGGAAACCTCAGGGGCTTTCGGACTGAGTTCGGGCCGGGCAATACAGGCTTATGACTCATTTTCAGGTTCAATGAAGGTTATTCAATATGACCGGCTTAACTGGTTCGGTCTTTATCATTATGGCGGATATGGCCATAGGGACCTTTTCCTTTCGAAGGAATCCGAAGCCCCGGAAGCTTTTCCGGGAAGGGTGGATGATGCCCCGGATGCAAATGTTGCCATGATAACAGACAAGGTTGAGGTTCCCCCGGAAGCGCCTGTAAGCCCGCATCCTGAAAAGAAAAAAGGAGGTGAAATACAAATCAGGCGCGATTTCAGGGAGACAGCATTCTTTTTCCCTGCCCTGAAAACGGATGAAAACGGAAACACCCTCATCTCCTTTACCCTGCCCGAATCGCTCACCCGCTGGAAACTGATGGGCCTGGCACACAGCAAAGATCTGAAATACGGGCAGTTTGTAAAAGAAATCACCGCTCAGAAAGAACTTATGGTCGTACCCAACCCCGCCCGCTTTTTCAGGGAGGGGGATGAGATGAATTTCTCCGCCAAAGTGGTCAACTTATCTGAGAAACCCCTTTCAGGAACCGTCACCCTCGAATTCTATGACCTCAGGACCGGGGAGTTGTTGGATATCCTGACTGAACCTGACAGGTCATCACAGGTTTTTGATGCTGCAAAGGGGGAAAGTCATGCCTGCCGCTGGGGGATCATCATCCCTTCAGGTGTGGATGCCATGAAGTACCGGATCAGGGCAACTTCAGAATATTTCAGCGACGGGGAGGAAAAGATCATCCCTGTGCTGAAAAACAGGGTGCTGGTGACCGAATCCATGCCTATGCCATTGAAAGGAGGCGAAACAAGAACCTTTCATCTGGAGAAGCTCAAAACCTCCGGCAGTTCCGGCACCCTGGTCAACCACCGGCTTACCCTTGAATTTTCTTCCAACCCTTCATGGTATGCCGTCCAGGCGCTGCCCTATCTGATGGAAGGCAAATACGAATCGGCCGACTACCTCTTCAACCGGTATTTTGCCAACAGCCTGGCGCAACATATCATCAGTTCCGTGCCACGGATCAGAGAGGTGTTCGAAGCATGGAAAAACTTTACGCCCGATGCCCTGCTTTCGCAGCTTGAGAAAAATCAGGAACTCAAGGCCATGATGCTGGAAGAGACGCCCTGGGTCGGGGATGCATCCGGCGAAACAGAGCAGAAACAACGCATTGCACTGCTCTTCGACAACAACAGGATGTCAGAGGAGTTGAACTCTGTAATTCAAAAACTCAGGAACACACAGAAGCCGGGAGGAGGATGGCCCTGGTTCGAGGGAATGCCCGAAAGCAGAAACATCACACAAAACATAGTGGCCGGCTTCGGAAAACTGCACAACCTGGGGGTGTATTCCATGAAAGAGGATCCTGAAACAGCGGTCATGATTAAAAAAGCCATCGGTTTTCTGGATCTTCAAATACGTGAAGACTACCGTAAGTTGAAGGAAATAAAAGATTTCAGGCCTGAGGAAAACCATCTCGGGGAATTACACATACAATACCTTTACGCAAGAAGCTTTTTTTCAGCGCAGGTTCCGGTTCCGGCCAACAGTAAAGAGGCATTTGATTATTTCAGGGGACAGGCTGTAACCTATTGGACAGGAAGCAACAAATACCTTCAGGGAATGATGGCGCTGTCGCTGAAACGCTTCGGTGATGAGGCAACCCCTGCTAAAATTGTTGCCTCCCTTAAAGAACATGCGCTTTACAGCGACGAGATGGGCATGTACTGGCGCAGCGACGCCGGCTACCGGTGGTATGAGGCCCCTGTTGAAACCCATGCTTTATTGATGGAGGTTTTTGAAGAGGTGGCCGGAGACAATGAATCGGTGGAAAAGATGAAAATATGGCTGCTGAAACAAAAACAAACACAACACTGGAAATCGAACCGGGCCACGGCAGAGGCAGTCTATGCCTTGCTGCTGCGCGGGGAAGACTGGCTTCAGTACACCGACCTGGCCGAAATCACCATCGGCAGCAGGCAAGTCAATCCATTTGAAATGGACGACAGCAGGGTAGAAGCAGGGACCGGCTATTTTAAAACTTCATGGAGCGGCAGGGAAATCACCCCGGATATGGGCAAAGTGAAGATGGTCAGCAAAAGCAAAAGCATCGCCTGGGGCGCTTTGTATTGGCAGTATTTTGAGAATCCCGACAAGATCACCCCGGCGGATTCCCCCCTGAGCCTGACTAAAACATTGTTTGTGGAAAGAAACACAAAAGACGGTCCGGTGATCGAAAAGATCACTGATGACCGAAAACTGAAAACCGGGGATAAGATCGTTGTCAGGATTGAACTGAGAACCGACAGGGACCTGGAGTATGTCCACATGAAAGACATGCGGGCCCCGGCTTTCGAGCCGGTGAACGCCTTGTCGGGTTACCGGTATCGCAGCGGGCTGGGATATTATGAAAGTATTAAGGATGCTTCCGCACATTTCTTTTTCGACTACCTGCCCAAAGGCGTCTATGTGTTTGAATATCCCATGGTGGCATCTCAATCCGGGAATTTCTCCAATGGAATCACCTCCGTGCAGTGCATGTATGCCCCTGAGTTCAGAAGCCACTCCGAAGGGGTAAGGGTGGAGATCAGTGAACAGTAATGCAGCGGTAAGTTTATACCGCTACTGAATTGGTTTGCAAAAAATGAACAGCTACATCAGGCGGCATAACTGCTTCACATAGAAAAACGCTTCGCATTTCGCTTTAGTGCGGTAAAATTTTCAGGCGACTACCCGTCATTGCCCCTGAACATCCTGATGTTGTAGGTGAAGCTGACCATCAGGTATCTTTGGAGCGTTTCTGTACGGCTGTCTTCCACATAGGAGTCGGTCACAGAACGGCTGATGCTTTTGTTCTGGTCGAGGACATCGTAAAGGCTTACATTGATCTCGGCCTGCCTGTTTTTCATGAATTTATATCCCAGTCCCAGGTTCCAGAGCCAGAAGTTCTCATTGTAGCCTTCCGACAGGCCGGTGTAAAACTGATGGCTCATGTCTGTCCTGAACACCATGCCCTGCCAGAAGTTCCAGAAGAGCCTGACCTTGCTCTGCTGGTTGAAATAACTGCTGTTGAGCTGGCTGCCCAGTGTGTTGGATGAATAACTGAACTGCGAATTGGACGAAAGGGTAAAGTCAAGCTTATCGCTGATGTTGCTGCTGAGGGCCGCCAACATTCCCCATGACGGGGTGTGGGCATAGTTGGTTCCGGTTCCTATGATCCCCGGAATGCGGCTGTATCCTGCGGACAGGCTTACATTCAGGTTTGATTTCAGCCTGACAACAGGAAATCCGTAGGTGATAAACGAATTGAGATTGTAATACCCGTTGAGGTTGACAGGCTGAATCAGTTGCGCTCCGTTCGTCCATGGTATCCCGTTGGGCAACACCGTATCCTTCACAGAAGTGAGGGTCTGATTGCCGATGTAATTGTGGGTGAGGGTTCCCCGGATCATGGCAAAGAACACCCTTCCTTTGCCGGTGTCGGTCTTTGAATACCTGAGGAAGAGCATATTCCGCAACTGTTGTTTCAGTTCCGGATTTCCTGTCGTGATCTGCAGCGGATTGCTGTTGTCGGGCACATCCTGCAACTGGTCGATGGTGGGGGCTGAAGTGGAAGTTCTGTAGAAAATACGCAGGTTCTCGCTCCTGGAAGGCCTGTACATGAACATAGCCATCGGCAGGAGATTGTTGTAAGTGCGCCTGAGGTTGCCCTCCTCCGGAAGGATCTGTTCGGTTTTCAACTCAGCATACTCATAGGCCATCCTGACCATAAAGTTGATCTTCTTTTTATTGTATCTGATCCCTGCCCCCCCTTCATGGGTAGTGTAATCGCTCCTGAATTCATTGGAAAGGAGAGTGTCGACGATCGTATAGCTTCCCGTTATATCATCCGGGTTCCAGGTTTTCCGGTCGGAGTCGTTGAAGCTGTAGCCCGAGCCTCCGCTGATCATCAGTTGGTAGTTTTCAGCTAAGGGTTCGGTGTACATCAGGTTTCCGCCGAAAGCGCGTTCGTATTTGTCTGATCCGGAATACTGGTCAGCGGTGTCTGAAAGGCTTCCGTTGAGGGAGAAGTATTCCGAATACAGGTCGCTGCTCCCGTTGTTGTCATTAAAGTTTTGGTCAAGACGGAGTGAGAGGGTGCGGCCCTCTTTTTTGAATATATGCCGGTAAAGTATCTCATTGCCAAAATTCCACCCTGCCAGGTCGCTGGAAAAGTCAGTGAAGGCCTGATTAAGGGAAAGCCCGTTTTGACTGGTGACCGCTTCCGTGAGGCTGACACCGTCGTTTTGCTGAAAGCTGAACCTGGGCCGGAGCAGGATGGAGTTGTTGTCGTCGATCTCATAATCCATCCTCACATTGAAACGGTGGTTGTAGTCATCGCTCCCGGAGATTTCACTTTCATTGTAGAGTTGCCCGGCGTCTTCGGTAAGGAGGTAATCCCTGTGCAGGGCTGTGCCCGCTTCATTATGGGTGTTATTGAAGAAGTAGCTTCCGGTGACATTGGTCTTTTCACCCCATTTGTCGGTGTAGTTGATTCCTGCCGCGTGGGTTTGGCTGATGCCGCTCTGGCTGCCGACCATAAAATCGGCGGCATCGCCTCCGGCCCTGCCACCTGAAGGATTGCCGCCTCCGCCCCTGGGTGGTCCGCCCCCGGGAGGAGGTCCCCCGCGAAAACCGCCTCTTCTTCCGGATGAACTCATCACACCAACCAGGTCTTCCTGGGAGAAGTTCTGCTGGTTTACATTGTTGGTCTGGCCCAATACCGAAATCTTCTGATCGTCGTCAAAAAAATTGATCACCCCGCCGGCGCTGTACCTGTCGTTGGTGCCGTAACCGCCGTAAACCCTTCCGAATTTGCCGTTCCGGTATTCAAGCTTTGTGATGATGTTGACCGTTTTGGTCGTCTGTCCGTCATCGAAACCGGTGAAACGGGCCGGCTCGCTCTTCTCATCGAAAATCTGTATTTTGTCGATGATCTCGGCCGGGATATTTTTAAGCGCAGCGTTTGGGTCTTCTCCAAAAAAAGGTTTCCCGTCCACCAACACTTTTTTAACCTCTTCTCCCTGAGCCTGTAACTTCCCGTCCTGAACCACCACTCCGGGCATCTTCTCAATGAGGTTCTCTGCATTGGCGTCGGGATTCACTTTAAACGCATCTGCATTGTATTGTGTCGTGTCGCCCATCTGTACTGCCATCGGGGCTTTTTCTTCCACCTTCACTTCACCCAGGCGGGTCACATCCTGCAAAAGCGGGATAACACCCATATCCTTATCCGTGCCGGCTATGGTGATTTCAGCAGTGTACGTTTTGAATCCTACGAAAGAGATGCGCAGATTGTATGTCCCGTCTTTAACGGTAAAAAAGAACCTGCCTCTTTCGTCGGTGACGGTACCCTGCCCGGTATGATCCTCTCCGGGTTGTGTCACTATCACCGTACTTCCCGGAAGAGGGGAATTATCACCGGCATCGGTTACGGCTCCGGATAGCCTGTGCTGCTGTGCCCTCAGTGAGAAGGCAAGCAGCACACCGGAAAACAGGATGATCCATCTTTTCATATCATGCAAAAATCAGTATCCCTCACCCACAGAAAAACAATATTATTTGTTACTGTACCACGAATTTTTTTGTCAGTGAGAATTCCGCGCCCGATACCCTGATGAGGTAAATATCCCCCGAAGGGAGGTTGCCGGTGTTGAACATCACGGTTTGGCCTCCTGCCTGCCTGTTGGATTCATCAATGACCCGGAGTACCTTGCCGTTTTTGTCGAGCAGTTCAACAGTCACCATGCCGACGGAAGGGTTGTCGAACTGTATGGAAAGATTATCTGCCACCGGGTTGGGAAAAAGTATCAGGGATACATCATCGGTGGCGCCCATATTCCCGGACAGGTTTTCTGTATCCAGAAGCAGGAAATGCATCATCCTTCTCTGTTCAAAATCAATCTTGTGATTACGGAAACCCTTGTGTCTTCCACGGAAGCCTCTTTCCTCAGGGTTTACTCCGCGCGGACAACGGGCGGCTATGAACCCGCCGATCTCATCCTGTATTGACTCCAGGCGGGCCTGATGGTTTTCCACGATCCCCTGCAGGGGCAGCATACATGTACCGGGGCCGGCGCCATTGCCCTGTCCGCGGCAGAACCCTCCGTTCCCCCATTCTTCCCTGTTTTGCTGCATGGTTTCCCTTACTTCGGCAATCAGCTTCTTCTCATCTTCCGACAATTCAGCGTCAAACCCTTTCCTGAGTTCAATCACTTCCTGTGGCGGGGAAGCCATCCATCCGCCCCGGGGCTTTCCGTTTTTTCCCATCCTCTGCCCCGGTGAATATTCACGGTGTCCGAGCCAGAGGGTAAACTGGGTTTCATCCAGGATATCTTTCATGGAAGCATCCATATTGTCGCGCAATTGCTGCATTTTTTCGCGTCTGTCGCTTACCGTTAAATTTTCATCTTCGAAAATTTCTGCCCGTGCATTGAAAAAGTCATCACGCACAGCCTCAAATTTTACTGCCTGGTCGTCTGTAAGCTGAAGCATATTTTTCAGATTTTCCGAATAATACCCTCCGCCGTTTCTGAAACACGGGCCTCTTTGGGCCGTCAAAGCCATAGATGCTGCCAGGGCTGCGATCAGGATGGCTGTTTTTACTGTTGTTTTCATTATATTGAATTTTAATAATTTAGAATTT
>JAFGME010000265.1 GCA_016927695.1 Bacteroidales bacterium | reverse complement strand
TCTATTGGCAAAAGAGAAGGAAGAGCCTTTGATGGCGGCGGAGTAAAAACATAAATATTAAACTAATGGCAAAAATCAAAAATAATATTCCGGTCAAAATTCCAGATGAAGTATTGATGAATAAGATTTATCAGGTGCGAGGTTTAAAGGTAATGATAGACAGTGACCTTGCGGAATTGTATGGTGTTGAAACCAGGGTATTGAAACAAGCAGTAAGAAGAAATATAAGCCGGTTCCCGGAAGATTTTATGTTTGAACTTTCCAAAGCTGAATGGAAAGAGTTGAGTTTATCGCAGGCAGAGAACGATCCTTTAAGATCACAATCTGTGATCTTAGAAACGGGAAGGGGTATGCACAGCAAGTATAAGCCATTTGCTTTTACAGAGCAGGGAGTAGCCATGTTATCGAGTGTTTTGAAAAGCAATCCTGCAATAATGGTAAATATCAGGATTATCCGGGTCTTCACAAAAATGAGGCAACTTGTTGAAACCCATAAAGAAATTTTGCAGAAACTTGAACAACTTGAAAAGAAAGACATTGAACAGGACGAAAAGATATTATTGATCTTCGAATACCTGAAACAACTGGAAGAAGTGAAAAAGGAGGAATTAAAATGCAAAGAAAGAAAGCAAATAGGTTTTAAACGGATAAGTGAATAATATTGTGAAAAAACAGGTGATTTAAGATATAGAATTGAAGATTTAAAAACTTATAAAAATCATGCGCTGATATTGAGGCTCTTATATATAAAATATCATGTGAAATTATCAACATTTTTTCAATAATTGTATGACATAGACTTTACTTAAAGTAGTTATTCTCAATAAAGCAAATGATAGAGCTCGTGATAGAGCACGTGATAGGGTTCGTGATAAAGTATATGAAATAATTCCTGACTTTAGACTTTTAGTGCGGTTTAAGATTCCCTCTACAATGGATTGGAAACAGATTACCATGAATCCTAAAGAAACCTTATTATTTTATAAACCTTAGCAGAACATGTAAACGTAAGGATTAAAACCTTATTCCCTTATTTTAGGTTTCAGTGTTTTCTGATATTCATGAAGAAACTCATTGTATTCTTCTTCAAATGAGTGTAAAGGTTGCTGTAATCAATTTTCATTTAGACAAAAATAAGGGAATAAGGTCGTGCAAATTTGGGATTTTTCTCTGTTACTAAGGTTAGGGACGCAAGATAAGGTTTGATTGACTTTTCTGATAGAAAACATGCTTTAAATATATCCGTTAGTGCAGTAAAATTCAACAATTTCAATTTTATCTCACTAATAATCAGCAATTACGCATTTTTAATGCGTAATTCGGGTTAAAAGTAGTTCAGGCTAAAATTCCTAAATCGTCAGAAGTCAGGAATAGAAATCTATAAAAGAGAAACAGAAGCAGTAAAAACAAAGCCGCACCCCTGCAAAGGGATACGGCTTTTTCGCATAAATATTATTTAAATAATCAGTTTGGCACCTGCGAACTGGCTCCGCTGTTGGGAACCCAGGCGTCCACTTTATCCTGATTGTTGCACTGTGTGTCGAGGGTGAAATCGCCGCCGAGATAGCCTGAATTGGCTGCGTCAATTGCCCAGACATCAATTTTATCGGCATTGTTGGTTTGTCCGTCGGCATTTCCGTCGGCGCTGATCATCCCCCAGATACCGGTTTCCACTTCGATGTGACCGAGGCTTCCGCCGTTGGCCTGTGATTCGCCGGAGGAGAAGTCGTAGCTGTAAACGCCTGCATTGTTTACAAGCGGACCGGCTGAAATCACAGCGAGGTGGTTACGATGGTAAACCACTGCAAACAGGTTGTTGGCGATGGTCACATTGAAATTCAGCATACTTGTGCCATCCAGGCCAACCACTGAACCATCTGCCAGAAGGAAAGCAGCCTTTTGGGCAATCATGGTGGCGCCGGTTGCGGAATTTACATTTGCGGCATCCCTGAGCTCAACCAGAACCCAGTCAACCACCCCGGTGGGAATGGCCGTAACGCTTTCTGTTCCGGCATAAAGCCATGAAGGATTGTTGTTGCTGTAATACGGAAGTGCCGGATTAAAGGGCTGTGCGATGGGGATAACGCCGTTTGACAAAAGGTCGGTATTCATCATTCCTCCCATTCCCTGAATATATGGCCCGGAAAGGAACACTTTCAGATCGACATTAAAGCCTGCTACGACAACCAGGTTTTGATCGAAGCCATTGGTTCCGGGGGAACCCAGGTCTCCGCTGGCACCTGTGTAGGTCAGTTCACGCAAAGTGGCAGTAACCCAGTTGGCGCCGTTGTTGTTATCATCTGCCGGTGTTCCGGTAAACACCATAGCCGCTCCGTTGGGATCGGGGAAGGTGACCCCGTTGTCATAAACAACCCTGTCAACTTCAGAGCCATCGGGCATACAGAGGACAACTTCGTCAACGCTGTTGCCGAGGAAGTAATTTTCGTACATGTAATTACATGTGTACCCGCCGTTTACAGCGGAAGTATCATTGGAGCCCAGGACAACAAATCCCATGGCAGGCACAATCAGGCTGCCCTCAATGGTATCCACATCGGTATCGTCGTCTTTGATGATCCATCCGTTGATATCGATAGGGCTGGAGGTTGTGTTGAACAATTCAAAATATTCACCGGCGTTGTCAGTGACAGCCGACGGGTTTTGCATGATTTCGGTGATGATGATGTCAGGGATTACCGGTTCCACCACGTCAAAAGCAGCGCTGGTACCCGGCGTAAGTATCATGGCATCATCGTTTGCGGTGATGGTAACGCCGGCGCCGGCCGGAGCCATCTGAACACCTGTAACAGTAACTTCGCTGAAACCACTGGGAATGGTCCCTGTGAAGGTTGTCCCTCCAACAAAGCCTACCAGCCCTGACACACCGCCATTGGTGGTAAAGGTGAAATTCACATCCCCGCTGACTACAGCCGGAACGCCGCCGGCATCCTGTGCCTGAACGACAACGTCAAAATCAAAATTGACCATGGGATTCATACCACCATTCACAGAGGTTACCGCCAACTGAACAGGAGGGTTTGAAATCTGAACCAGATCGGCCTGGTTCCTGGGATTTATCCTGTAATAAGGGCCTGTCCAGTACCAGTCGATCACTCCGGTAATTGACTGATAGGAGGCGCCGACAGAGATGCTGATATTGGCAAACTGGAAATCCACATTGTCGCCGATATGGAAATAGTAAGTAGTTGGTCCTTCGGTCCAGCTGCATTTGTAATCATACGCTGTATATGATTCAACAGTGAAGTTTTCGATGGTAACCAGCTGACCTTCCCAGGGTTCGGCCGGGGTTGTGTTTGCGGCAATATTTTCATCGATGTCCGAACCTGTAATCATATCCGGGCCGTAAGGGGTTAAACCGGTCGAAAGCACAGTGATCAGCGATGGGTTGATGATCTCATTCAGGTTGTTGTATTCCGATTTAAAGCCGGAGAAAAGAATTTCATCCCCAACATTCACTGAAGCCGGAAATCCATTGCCATAAATGAGCATCCCGTGGTACTGGCCTGAGTTGTCGGCTATCCATACATTATTGTAAGCGTCATTGGCAGAAACGATCCCCCGGAAAGTGGCGATATGAATTTCGTCCATCACCCCGCCCGGATTAGTGGCATGAGCGTATTCCACGGGCATAATGCCTGCATAGAATTCAAACGAAGTGCCTATTCCGTCGTCGGAGATTAAATCCACTGTGATGTCTCCTGTCATGGCAGGGATGCTGTTTGAAAGGTGAACGATTTTCGGATTGGTACCATCTATGGTAGCGGTGCTGAACGAAATGTTGGCCGTTCCTGAAAGTGTGTAATCTGAAGGGTCAACGGTAGTGATGTCTTTGTCATATACAACATCCATGGTGTTGGTTCCGGTGGCAAAAGCATTGACAATGACCGGGGGCTGGCCCGATACGTTCACAAATTCGGCATCGTCCACATACACAGTGGCTGTTCCCGACCATCCGGAAACATCATATATCCTGACCTCTGCGCTGGCCGTTACAGCGTTGGCAGGGGCCTGCAATGATCCGGATGTCATCTGCTGCCAGGCAGGATCATCCACGGTATAATCTCCGTAAAAGCCTTCAATGAATGAGCCGCCTGAATCGAACCAACGGACAGCCACGCGGGCTCGTCCGTCCGGCATATTGTCAAACGCCCAGAAAGTGAATTGATAATTTCCGCCTGCGGTGACCGGGATGCCGGTTTGCTCAATCCAGCGTGTGGAGGTTGTTGTCCATGTCACATTGACGGAATAGGTGCCGCCATGAATTGTGGCTGCCTCCTGTGAAGCGGTCATTCCGCTTCCTGAAAGAGCCCATCCGTCAGGAGGGCCTCCGGGGCCATTCAAAGTCCAGTCTTCAAAGCCCGGATTTGTGAGAAGGTTCTGTGAAATGCCTGGCTGATACGAAAACAAAACAGCCATAAAAAGTAACATAATGGGTAAAATCAGTCTTTTCATGATATGACTATTTAAATTAGAAATAAATATTGAATTAATCTGAAGCCAATTTCTTTAAATTGCACACTAACAATGATAAAGGGCAACAAAGATAAACATTTATTGCTTTGCTTCGGATGAAAGTTATTAAGCGCTGAATTTTTACAGACACAGTATGCCTGCCAATATGCATCCTTATTCAGGCACCCAGGTTCTGTATTCTGTCTTTCCAGGGAAAACAAATTTTCCTGAAAGATTATCGGGCACCTGTTCGCCTTTGCCGCTGTTGGGAAGCCAGATGTCGTTCTTGTCGCCGTT
>JAFGME010000264.1 GCA_016927695.1 Bacteroidales bacterium | reverse complement strand
CGAACCGCCCCTACAAAATTGAACGAGACAGTATGATTTGTATGAATGGAAATTGGAATAGAAACCGCCCGAAACAGGGCAGACACATGGGTTTGCCCCTACGCAATCCTATGGGTTATTGTTACGGCTGAAAGGGCAGACACACGGGTCTGCCCCTACGAAACCCAACCCGAACTCACCCTCCTGACCTCCCTCTCTTCCCTGAAAAGAGGGAGGAGGATCAGTCCGAATGTTGTCAACGGCACATTTCCCCTCGAATGTGAGAGAGGGGGATTAAGGGGGTGAGTGCAAATATCACAACATACCCTGCAACTCATCAAATTCCCTGTCCCGCCGGTGATATCCCGTTTTCTTTATAAATTCTCCGGCCTTGTCTACATGTTCCTTAAACTTCTTTTCCATATCCTCTCTGCTAACATGCTGTTCGATGCCGTCCTCGATAATGGTTAATTCATTGTTTGCGCTGCTGTCCTCAAGCTGCGCATGAATAACCCGTGCCGCCTCAAGAAAATAATCCGTCAGATGCAACCTCATCTGCCCGTATTCGGCAATTTCTTTGGCCTCATCGAGATCAGTCCAGGATTTTTGAAATTCTTTTTGATGTCTGAAAAGGGCTGCGCGGGCAAGTAGTCCCCAAGGTAAATTATGCTGAGTTCCGGCTTTCCGCAAACCATCGACAGCTTGATCTAAATAGTCCTCTGATTCTGTATATTCCCCCATTAACAGGAGGGCTTTGCCGATGGTAAGTTGATTTAGAGCAATATTAATAAGACGTTCGTTTTTTTCAGTATCCTTAATTTCCTCCTGTACATTTATATATTCCCCAATTGAAAGTAAAAAATCAAAGAATCGAAATCTGCAAAGACCGTGACGCCAAGGAATTATAGTAAGTACATCTTTCTGTAGTTTTTGGGCTTCATTAAACAGTTCTTCCGCTTTTTTGGTGTCTCCTGCCTGAAAAAATGCATCTGCAATTTTACAACGTGCACATACTTTCCATTCGATATTTTCACTACGATCTGCATAATTTTTACACTGCTCTCCATATTGTTTTGCTAATACTATATTACCAAGCACAAGATACAGTTCACTAAGGTTAGAACTATTTATAGCGGCTTTTTCATAATTATTTTGTTCATTATACATCTCTAACCCTAATTTCAAAGGTTCAATAGCTTCTGTGAGCCGTCGACCTAATGCACGAAGTCGAAAACCTGTCCAACTGAAAATTACCGCTTTATCGGATTCTGTCAGGTTCGAAGCAGGTTTGTCCCATAAACTTTCAAAAAAATTGGATAAACAGGAAAGATCAGTACCGAATGCACCGAGTTTCTTAACTGTATATGCTTCTTTTTGCCTTCGAATTCTTTCCCAATAAACATCATCCAACGACTCCTGATGTTTCCCTGCCAAACATCCATGTCGGACCGCGGCAAACAACGGTTCCATTTCTTCTAATGTATCCGGCAATTCTTTTTTTGGAAGATTTTTGTAGTATTCATATAACCGTGTGTGTGCTTCTTTCCATGCTTCGGGATTTTGTTGTTGTAATTGTTCACCGAAGTGTTCGCGGATTAAGGGGTGGCAGTCGAGGGTGTAGGGGGTGTGGTCATCTTTTTTCGCAATAAGATGCAGGTCACGTAAATGATTCAGTGTTTTTTGCCATTCTCTGTTCGAAAGATTTTGTAGTCTGTCGGTTAAACCTTTAATGGCAGGTTCCTGTTTCAGAATATCGATAGCTTCTTTGAGAGCGGGACGGTCGAACAATCCGAGAAGATACAGTACATCCAGTTCCGCCTGGTTTTTTTCCGCGAACCATGTTTCATAGGATTTCATAACACGCCGTGCATGGCCACCATGTTGTTCTTCCTCTGTCAGTTTGGAAATGAAATGTCGTTGTTTGATATCGCCATTATGATAAGCGTTCAAATAACTGCCGACGAGATGCAGCGCAAGGGCATGACCTTTAAATTCACGTGAGGTTTCTGAAAATTCTGAGTCTTTTCCCTTGAGGCGATAGCTTTTCAATACCGCCATTCCGGCCTCGTCGGACAGGTTTTCCAGTTCTCTGGTATGGCTCAATTTGCCTTCGGTTGCCTTCAAATCTTCGACCTTACAGCGGGAAGTGATTATGCATAAACCGTCCATGTTACGCGCCAGACTTTTGAGAAACCCGGTCATCGCCTGATCTTTCAGGCAACCGTGCATTTCGCCGGGCGGATATTGCAGAGGTTCCAGCCCATCGAGAATCAGCAGCGTTTTGTGTTGCGATGTTATACCGGCAAGCAGCCTGCCTTTTTCAAAATGAGATGTAGGAGTTTCTCCGGTGTAACCGAACCATTTCAACGCGTCATTAATAAAGCCATCGGATGAAGCGCTCCCCTTTTCTTTGGTACCCTGAGAGTAAAACGACCAGCCGTACACCAACTCTGCACCTTTGTAGTTTTGTTCCTCCATGGTATTGAGCCATGCATTGACCAGAGCGCTTTTACCGACACCACCCCAGGCAACAAAGCTTAAAACTTTTGTGTGCGGATTTTCCCAGGCATCATCGAGAATTTCCAGTTCTGCTTCACGGCCGTAGAGGTCCGGGCTGGTAACCGGGAGTTTTGAGGTTTCTATTTTTAGGGGTTTGTTTGCAGGCGGGAATAAACTTTTTCCACAAGATTTTGGTATTAATTTTTTTAAATTGCCTACATCAGGTTTTATAACTTTTGGTTGACCTGTAATTCTTCGATATAAATCGTTGTATCCTTCTTCCATATTTATGACATAATAGTTGAAATCCTGAAGGATGTCGGGAATAAATTTATCATTATTTTTT